>JBBQHQ010000077.1:0-12388 GCA_038324115.1 Gaiellales bacterium | reverse complement strand
GGCCTACGTCGAGGTACTCGAAGACGAGAAGGCCGTCACTGCGGTCGGCTTCCTCCGCCGCGCCCTCGCCCATTTCGGCGACTACGGAGTCCGGGTCGAGCGAGTGATGACCGACAACGGCCCCTGCTACCGGGCGAGCGTGCACGCGCTCGCCTGCCGCACACTCGGGATCCGCCACCTCCGCACCCGCCCCTACCGGCCGCGCACCAACGGCAAGGCCGAGCGCTTCATCCGCACCATGCTCGGTGGCTGGGCCTACGGCGCCGTCTACCAGACCTCAGCGCAACGCACGCGCGGCCTGCCCGCCTGGCTCGACTTCTACAATCACCACAGACCCCACGGCAGCCTCAGCCGCCAAGCCCCGGCCGCGCGCCTCCACGCGCTCAGGAACAACCTTGTCGGGTCCTACACCTAGAGGACCGCCCGCTGCGACGGCGAACATCGGACCATGAGTACGCGCGTCCTGACGGTGATCGCCGTTCTCGCAGCGGCCCTTGCCGACGCCGCCGGCGCCCACGAGCTCGCCTACTACGCGCTCGTCGCGGCCGTCCCCCTCGGTGCCGTGGCGGGACTGACTGCGCTCGGCGCGATCCTCGACGGGAGCGCCTCGGAGCCGATCGACCGAGTGCTCGCGATGCTCTCGGCGCTCGCGCTGCCCTTCCTCCTCCTGGCCACTTCGGTCCGGGCCCCGCTGATCGCCTCGGGCCCGCCGCCCGCGATTGGGGTCACCGCCGTCGTCGGCTGCCTCGTCGTCTTCGCGCTCCAGGCCCTGCTCGCGGCGACGGTCGTCGTCCCGCGCGGCCTCCGCACCGCCCTCGGCCGGCGCTAGAGACTCTTCTTCTAGAGGCCCAGCAGCGCCGGCACCTCGGCGAGCGCCCGGGCGACGTGGGCCCCCGGCGGCGCCGAGCCCGTTCGCCGCCCCGGCATCCACACGACCGCCGCGAGTCCCGCGTCGATCGCGCCGAGCACGTCGTTCTCGAGCGAGTCGCCCACCATCGCGGTCTCCCCCGCCGCCGTCCCGAGCAGGGCGAGGGCTCGCTCGAACGCCTCCCGCTCGGGCTTCGCGACGCCGAGCTCCCCCGAGATCGCGATCGCGTCCAGCTCCGGCTCGAGCCCGGAGGAGCGGAGCTTCCGGCGCTGGAGCTCGGCGGGGCCGTTCGTGAGCACCCCGATCCGGATCCCCTGCGCCTGCAGCGCGCGCACGGTCGCGATGGCGTCCGGGAACGGGCGCAGCTCGTCCGCGACGCGGTCCTTCTCGCGGAGGTAGCTCGCGAAGAGCTCGTCGCTGACCTCGCCCCACGGCCCAAGCGCTTCCTCGAGCCGGTTGCGGCGGAACGTGAGCAGGTCGATCCGGCCCGCGGCGAGCGGCGCGTAGTGCGCCTCGAGCACGTCGAGGTAGCGGCGGCGCAACTCGAGGCGGTCGATCGCCGGGAGGTGCCCCGCGATCGCCTCGACGACGTGCTCCCAGACCGCGTCCTCCGTCCCCGAGGAGTCGGCCAGCGTGTCGTCGAGGTCGAAAAGGATCCCGCGGAGTGGCACCTACAGGGCCGGCACTAGAGAGGCAGCGCGGCGGCGGCGTCGCGGGCGAGCCCGACCAGCGGGTTGCCGAAGAAGAACGAGCCGACGGTCACGGCCAGCGCCAGGAAGACGGCGATGTCGAGCAGCGGGTCGCGCGGCGGCGAGCCACCGGCGACGGCCGGCCGGAGCGCGGGCTCGCGCGGCAGGAACATCGCCAGCGCGACCCGAAGGTAGTAATAGAGCGAGATCGCGGTCGCGATCACCCCGGCGAGGACGAGCCACCACATCCCGGCGTCGTAGGCGGCACCGAAGACGTAGAGCTTCCCGAAGAGCCCTCCCGTCAGCGGCATCCCCATGAAGCCGAGCATGAAGACCCACATCGAGACGCCGAGGAACGGGCGCTCCCAGAGGAAGCCGCCCAGGTTGTCGAGCGTCGCCGGGACCCCCAGCTCGCGCTCGCGCGCCGCGACGACCGCGAACGAGCCGATCGACATCGCACCGTAGGGGATCAGGTAGTAGAGGAGCGCGCGGCCGCCGAGTGCGCTGTTCGCGGCGATCGCGATCAGCATGAAACCGGCGTGCGAGACGGAGGAGTAGGCGAGCAGCCGCTTCAGGTCGCGCTGGACGAGGGCGGCGATGTTGCCGACGGCGAGCGAGACGATCGCGATCACGGCGACGGCGATCGTCCAGAGGTGCTCCTGCGCCGGGAAGGCGACGGTCAGGATCCGCAGCGTCAGCACGAGCGCGGCGACCTTGGTGGCGGCCGACATGAACGCGGTCACCGAGGTCGGCGCCCCCTGGTAGACGTCGGGCGTCCACATGTGGAACGGCGCCGCCGAGGCCTTGAAGCCGAGCCCGGTGAGGATCATCGCCAGCCCCGCGAGCAGGAGGTAGTCGCCGTCGCTCCCGGCCTGCGCGATCGCGCCGAAGCCGAGCTCGCCGGTGGCGCCGTAGACGAGCGCGGAGCCGAAGAGCAGGATCCCGGAGCCGAAGCTGCCCACGATCAGGTACTTGAGCCCCGACTCGAGCGAGGTCTCCCGATGCGTGTCGAGGGCGCAGAGGATGTAGAGGGAGATCGAGAACCACTCCAGCCCGAGGAAGAGCGTCATCAGGTTCGAGGCGCCGACGAAGAAGACCATCCCGGCGCCCGCGGCGGCGAGCAGGGCGTAGTACTCGCCCGCATGGTCGCGCCGCTGCTCGCCCCAGGAAACGAGCACGGCCAGCGCGCCGGCGCCGGCGAGCAGGATCGCGGCGAGGGCAGCCAGGCGGTCGCGGGTCATCGACTCGTTCAGGAGCACCCGCACCTCGGGGCTGCGGTGGAAGACGACCGCCGCGAGCACGCCTGCGGTCACGAAGCCCGCGAAGACGACGAAGGCGGAGAAGCCACGCCGGAACCAGGCAGGCCCGAGCACAGAGGAGAGCAGGGCCACGCCGGCGGCTCCGAGCAGGGCGAGCGTGGGGGCGAGCGCGAACCAGTCGACCTTCGGCGTCCCGATCATTCGGCGGCCTCCTGGACGGCACCGGCCTGCGTCGGGAACGAGCGCTCGGTGATCCCGGCCGGCCAGGCCGAGAGGAAGAGCAGCGCCGCGAGCAGCGGCACCACGATCATGAGCTCGGCGTAGCGAAGATCACGGGCCTCCTCCCGCACCGCCTCGCCGCGCGAGCGGTGGAGCACGGCCGAGATCAGCCGGAGCATGTACATCGCGGCGAGGACGATCGCGCCGGCGCCGATCGCGGCCCACGCCCAGCCCTGCGCGAAGATCCCCGCGAGGATCAGGAACTCCCCGGCGAACGCGACCGAGCCGGGCACCGCCAGCGCAATCACGCCGGTGACCATGACTACGGTGGCGAGCGCGGGGCGGCCGCGGGCCATCCCGCCGAGCCGGTCGAAGGCGCTCGAGCCGGCCCGTGTCTCGATCATCCCGGCGATCAGGAACAGCGTCGCCGAGACGAGCCCGTGGGCGACCGACTGGAGGATCGCGCCGTTGACCCCGAGCTCGGAGAGCGAGGTCAGGCCGAGCACGATCAGGCCCATCTGGGCCATCGAAGAGTAGGCGGTGACGGTGCGCAGATCGCGGGCCCGGAAGGCGAGCAGCGAGCCGTAGACGAGGCCCGTGGTCGCGAGCACGTAGAAGAGCACCTTGAAGTCGTCGAACGGCGTCGGGAAGCGCTCGAAGCCGATCCGGAGGATCCCGTAGACCGCAGCCTTCGAGACGACTCCCGAGAGGATCGCCGAGACCTCCGAAGGCGCCTCGCGGTAGGCGTCGACGAGCCAGCCGTGGAAGGGGAAGAGCGGCGCCTTGACCGCGAAGGCGGCCATGAAGCCGAGGAAGATCCACGGGTTGTCCGAGCGGGCCGAGTCGACGAGGTCGAAGGTGCCCTGCGAGACCCCGAACGCGACCACGGAGACGAGCATCAGCAGCGAGCCGGCCATCGTGTAGATCACGAGCTTGACCGTCGCGAACACGCGTCGCTCGCCGCCCCAGAGCCCGACGAGGATGTACAGCGGGATCAGCATTCCCTCGAAGAAGACGTAGAAGAGGAGGAGATCCTGGGCGGTGAAGACGCCGACGATCGAGCCGAGCAGGAAGAGGAGGAGGCCGAAGTAGGCGCGCGGCCGGCTGCGGCCCGCCCAGGCCGCGTAGGCGATCGCGGCGGCGCAGACCACGACGGTCAGGCCTACGAGCCAGAGCGAGAAGCCGAAGAAGCCGACGTGGTACGAGATCCCGAGGTCTCCGAACCACGACTGCCTGTCCTCGAGCTGGAGGCTCTGCTGGAAGTCGAACCGGGACACCGTCACGGCCCAGAGCGCGACCTCGGCAAGCGCGACTGCGGCGGCGAGCCAGCCGGTGATCCGGCCGGGGAGCGGTAGCAGCCAGACGACGAGCGCGCCGACGAGCGGGAGGAGGATCAGCGCCGTTGTCACTGGACGGCCACGAAGACGACGACGAGGACGACGACCGCACCGGCGATCGCGAGCGCGTAGCTGCGCAGGTAGCCGGTCTGGGCGCTCCCGAGCAGGCCGCCGGCGCGGCGGGCGCCGACCGTGACGCCCGTGATCGAGCCGCCGATCAGCGGAGCCTCGACCCAACGGGAGAAGGCGTGCGAGAGCCAGACCGCGGGCCGGTAGAAGACGGCGTCGTAGAGCTCGTCGAACCAGAACTTGTGCTCGAGCGTGTCCCGGGCGAAGGCGAGCCGCGGGAGCGTGTGCGGCGAGGCGGCGCCGTAGTAGAGCCAGGCGATTCCGATCCCGGCGAGGCCGAGCGCGACGGCGAGCGCGCTGGCGACGTAGTCCTGGGTCACGCTGGGCTCGACGAGCGACTCGGCCACGGGGCGGAGCCAGTCCGAGAACGGGTGCCAGACGCCGGCGATCTGGAGCCAGCCGCCGACCACCGCAAGGACGGTGAGCACGCCGACGGGCACCGTCATCGTCCAGGGGCCCTCGCCGTGGTGGCCGTGCGCATGCTCCTTGACGAGCGGCGACGGCTCGCCGAGGAAGACGATGAAGAGCAGGCGGAACGTGTAGATCCCCGTCAGGAGCGCGCCGGCGAGGCCCGCGATGAAGAGGACGATCCCGTAGTCGCCCGAGGCGAGTGCGGCAGCGAGAATCGAGTCCTTGGAGAAGAAGCCGGAGAGCGGCGGGATCCCGACGAGGGCGAGCGAGCCGACGAGGAAGGCGACGAACGTGCGCGGCATGATCGTGCGGACGCCGCGCATCAGCCGGATGTCCTGCTCGTTCGCCAGGTGGTGGATCACGAGCCCGGCCCCCATGAACAGGAGCGCCTTGAAGAAGGCGTGGGTCAGCAGGTGGAACATCCCGTTGCCGTAGGAGCCGATCCCGACGCCGAGGAACATGTAGCCGATCTGCGACATCGTCGAGTAGGCGATCACGCGCTTGATGTCGGTCTGCACGAGCGCGACGAGCCCGGCGACGAGGAGCGTGACGGCGCCGATCCCGGCCGCGAGGTCCTGGATGTGCGGGGCCAGCTCGAAGAGCGGGTGGGCGCGGACGATCAGGTAGACGCCGGCGGTGACCATCGTCGCCGCATGGATCAGCGCCGAGACGGGGGTCGGGCCCTCCATCGCGTCCGGGAGCCAGGTCTGGAGCGGGATCTGGGCCGACTTGGCGACCGCGCCGCCGAGCAGCCCGAGCGCGACGAGGTTGAGCGTCGTCGAGGAGAGGCCGTCGGCGGCCGCGAAGGCGGGGACGAAGTCGAGGGTCGCCGTGTTCAGGATCAGGAGGAAGAACGCGAGTGCCATCGTCGCGTCCCCGATCGCGTTCATGACAAACGCCTTCTTCGCGGCCGCGACGGCCGACGGCCGCTCGTGCCAGAACCCGATCAGGAGGTAGGAGGCGAGGCCGACGAGGCCCCAGCCGACGAGCAGGATCAGGAAGTTCCCCGCCTGGACGAGCAGGAGCATCGCGAAGACGAAGAACGACATGTAGGCGAAGTAGCGCCGCTCCTCCGGATCGCCTTCCATGTAGCCGACGGAGTAGAGGATGATCAGGCCGCTGACGCCCGAGACGATCAGCATCATCGTCACCGCGAGCGGGTCGACGAGGAGCGAGAGCCCGAAGTCGTAGGTTCCGGTCGAGAGCCACGTCCAGGCCGTCGTGAGCGAGTCCCGCTGCTCCGGATCTTTGCCGAGGAGACCCACGAACGACGCGACGGCGCCGCCGAACGCCGCGAAGACGGAGATCGTCGAGATCCACCCCGCGGTGCGGCGCGTGATCGTGTCGCCCATGACGAGGATCGTCCAGGTCCCCGCGAGCGGCGCGAGCAGGCAGAGCCATGCACCCTGGATCATTGGCGCCACCTCATTCGCCCCATCTCAGCCACGCAGCATCCGGAAGCGGTCGACGTCGAGGACGAGCTTGCGCCGCGCCATCGCCACGATCAGGCCGAGGCCGACGACGACCTCGGAGGCGGCGACGGCCATCACGGCGAGGGCGAAGATCTGCCCGTCGTGGTCGCCGTGCAGGCGCGAGAACGCGATCAGGGCGAGGTTGGAGGCGTTCAGCATGATCTCGAGCGAGAGCAGCACGATCAGCGGGCTGCGGCGCAGGAGGACGCCGAGGGTGCCGATCGAGAAGAGGATCGCCGAGAGGACGAGGTACCAGGAGACGTCAGGCCCCATCACGGCGCAGCCTCCTGAAGACGATCTGCCTCCTCCTCCGCCTGGGTCTTGGTGCCGAGGATGACCCCGCCGACGGCTGCGACGAGCAGCACGATCGAGGTGATCTCGAATGCGAGCAGGTGGTCAGTCAGGAAGACGCGGCCGATCTCGCGCGGGCTGCCGAAGTCGGCGCCGACCGTGGCCTCGTTCGAGAGGGAGCCGCCGGCCTTGAGGCCGATCACGACCACGATCTCGACGAGCAGGGCTGCCGCGGCGACGATGGCGCCGACCGAGACCCACGAAGGGCCGCCGGCGAAGGGCGGCGCGTCCGCGCGGCCGCCCAGGTACGCGATCACGAACAGGAACATCACCATCACCGCGCCCGCGTAGACGAGCACCTGCGCGGCGGCGACGAACTCGGCCGAGGCGAGCAGGAAGAGGACGGCGAGCGAGGCGAGGTTCCCGATCAGCGCGAGCGCCGAGAAGAACGGGTTCGTGAACGAGATGACGGCGATCCCCGAGCCGAGGCACGCGCCCGCGGCGGCGATCCAGATCACCCAGACGAGGAAGCCGCCCATCAGGAAGACGTCTTGTAGGCCGGGATCGGCGTGTCGTAGAGGGCAGGGTCGGCTACCGGCACGGTCTTCATCGGCGGTGCCAGGAGCATGTCCTTCGTGTAGATCAGGTCGTCGCGCGAGTACTCGGAGATCTCGAACTCGTTCCCGAGCGTGATCGCGTCGAACGGGCACGCGAGCTCGCAGTAGCCGCAGAAGATGCAGCGGCTCAGGTTGATCTCGTAGATCCGCGCGTAGCGCTCGCCGGCCGAGACCCGGTTGTCGGGCGTGTTCTCCGCCGGGACGACCCGGATGCAGTCGGCCGGGCACGCGGCGGCGCAGAGCGAGCAGCCGACGCACTTCTCCAGGCCGTTCTCGTGCACGTGCAGCCGGTGCCGGCCGCGGAAGCGCGGATAGACCGGCCGCTTGTACTCCGGGTACTGCTGCGTAATCGGCTTCTTGAAGATGTGCTTGAAGGTGACACCGAAGCCCTTCGGGGTCCCCCAACCGGAGCCGACACTCACAGGGCCACCACCAGGATCGCGGTGACGACGGCGTTGATCGTCGCGACGGGGAGGAGCACCTTCCAGCCGAACCGCATCAGCTGGTCATAGCGCAGCCGGGGCAGCGTCGTCCGGATCCAGATGAAGAGGAAGAGCAGCAGGAAAAGCTTGAGCAGGAACCAGAGCGGACCGAGCCCGTCCAGGAAGAAGAAGTGCCAGCCGCCGAGGAAGAGCGTGACGGCGAGGCCGGAGAGCGTGATCAGGTTGATGTACTCGCTCATCGTGAAGAGCCCGAAGCGCATCCCCCCGTACTCGGTGTGGTACCCGGCCACGAGCTCCTGCTCCGCCTCGGGGAGGTCGAACGGGGCGCGCGCGGTCTCGGCGGTACCGGCCAGCAGGAAGACGACGAAGCCGACGAGCTGCGGCACGACGTACCACCAGGTGCCGTCCTGCCGCGCCACGATGTCGGTCAGCGAGAGCGACTGCGCCATCAGGACGACGCCGAGGACGCTGAGCGCGAGCGAGACCTCGTAGGAGACGAGCTGGGCGCAGGTGCGCATGGCGCCGAGGAGCGCGAACTTCGAGTCCGAGGCCCAGCCGGCGACGATGAAGCCGAACGTCCCGATCGAGCCGATCGCGAAGATCAGGATCAGCGAGATCGGCACGTCCGCGACCTGGCCGTCGACCTGGTAGCCGAAGATCACCCAGCCGGCGCCGAACGGGATCACGGAGAACGTCGAGAGCGCCGTGAAGGCGGCCACGAACGGGGAGGCGATGTAGAGGGCGTCCACCGCGGACCCGGGGAAGAAGCTCTCCTTCCGGATCAGCTTCATCAGGTCGGCCGCGGGCTGGAGCAGCCCGAAGGGGCCTGCCCGGTTCGGGCCGTAGCGGAGCTGCATCCGGCCCATCACCTTCCGCTCGGCGAGCGTCAGGTACGCGAACCCGACGAGCACGAGGTTGATGATGATCACCGCCTTGATCACGCTGATCCACCAAGGCTCGGTCATGACTTGACCACCTCGACCTCGCGGTGCAGGTCGGCGGCGTGCTCGTCCGCGATCCGGATGGTCCCGGCGGCGAGGCCGCGGGCGATCCGGGCGCGCAGGGCGATCGAGGTGCCGTTCGAGCGGACGGTGACGGGGTCGCCGGGCGCGATCTGGCGGCGCTCCGCGTCGGCGGCGGCGAGCTCGACCTCCGGCTCGGGCCGCTGGAACTGGAGCTCGGGAGTGCGCTCGACCGCGGGGCCCGAAAAGAGCGGGCGGTAGCGGATGAGGCGCAGGTTGCCGACGAAGTGCTCGGGCGTCTCACGCGCAGGCTCGGGCGACGCCGGCGGCGCAGGGGCCGGGGCGAGGTAGGGCGTCCGGGGTGGCAGCGGTGCCTGCTCGCCGACATCGCCGAAGGAGGCCCCGCCGGAGAGCTCCGCGAAGACGACGGCTGCGTGCGGAGAGACCTCGACGCCGAAGCGCTCGGCCAGCTTGGAGATCCAGGCGAGCTCATCCGGCGCGGGCGGGATCACAGAGCGGCGGAGGCGCTGAACGCGGCCCTCGAGGTTGAGGAACGAGCCGTCACGCTCGAGGTAGCTGGTGCCCGGGAGGACGAGGTCGGCCCAGCCGACCGCGAGCCCGTGGAACATCGTCAGCGCGATCACGTGCTCGGCCTGCTCGGCGAGCGCGCGCACGGCCGGGTCGGCCGCGGCCTCGTCACCGGAGACGATCAGGAGCCCGATCGGCTCGGGGTTCTCCTCCTCGCCCTCGGCGGCTGCCGCCCAGGCCTCGGAGACGCCGCGCCCGTTCGGGGTCGCGGGCAGGTGGAAGGCCGCGCAGCCGGGCTTGCCCTCGAAGCCGAGCGAGTGGGCGAGCTCGGCAAGGCGCGCGCCGCCGCCGCCCCCACGGCCCGACCAGATGAGGACGGTCGCGTCGGAGCCGCGCAGCTCCTGCTCGAGCTCGGGAGCGAGCTTGGTGCTCTGAGCAACCTTTTCGATCCGGGCGCCGTTGCGGCGCGCCTGCTTGATCCAGAGCTCGACGATGGGGGCGCGGTCGGCGACCTCCTCCTCGCCGAGGACGACGACGAGCTTCGCGCCCGCGATCGACGAGAGCGGCGCCCGGAAGGCGTCCAGGGCCGACGAGGTCGCCTCGGGGAGGACGGCCGAGTGGGCGCCGAGCCCGGTGCGCAGGAGCTTGCCGAGCGCGTAGGCCTGCTCCAGCGTCTCCGATCCCGAGAGCGCTGTCACGATCCGGCCGCCGGCGCCCCGGAGCAGCTCTTCGGCGTGGTCCAGCGCCTCGTCCCAGCTCACCTCGGCGAAGCCGCGGCGGCGCACCCGCTGGAGCGGAGCCGTGATCCGGTCCTCCGCGTAGAGGTGCGGGTAGGCAAAGCGGCCCTTGTCGCAGAGCCAGCCGCCGTCCACCTCGGGATGGTTGCGGGAAAGGATCCGCTTGACCTTGCCCTCGCGCGTCGTGGCGCTGATGTTGCAGCCGACGGGACAGAGGCCGCAGACACTGGGCACGTTTTGGATCTCCCAGGGCCGCGCCTCGAACCGGTACTGCGTCGAGGTGAGGGCGCCGACGGGGCAGAGCTCGACGACGTTCCCGGAGAACGGGTCGCGGTACGGCTCGTCCTCGAAGGTCGTGATCATCGACATCGCGCCGCGGTTCCGCGCGACGAGCTGGCCGTCCTCCGCGACGTTCTCCGAGAAGCGCGTGCAGCGGTAGCAGAGGATGCAGCGCTCGCGGTCGAGGGCGATCGTCGGCGAGATCGGGATCGGCTTGTCGAACGTCCGCTTCGGGAAGCTCATCCGCGAGGAGCCGGGCCCGTAGCGGAAGGTCAGGTCCTGGAGCGGGCACTCGCCGCCCTTGTCGCAGACCGGGCAGTCGAGCGGGTGGTTGACGAGGATGAACTCGAGCGTCGCGTTCTGGCCCTCGGCCGCCTTCTCCGAGGACTGGGCGGTCCGGACGACCATCCCCTCCTGCGCGGTCAGGGTGCAGCCCGCCTGGAGTTTCGGGATCCCCTCGACCTCGACGAGGCACATCCGGCAGGCGCCGATGGGCGGCCCGAGCCGCGGCTCGTAACAGAAGACGGGGATCTCGACGCCGGCGGCGGCCGCCGTCTCGACGAGGCCGGTGCCCTTCGGGACATGCACCTCGACGCCGTCGATCGTCAGCGTGACCTGCTCGGCAGCGCTCATGCGAGCCCCCCGTGACGGGCCACGGCGAAGATGCTTAAAGCATCGGACCTGTCCCGAACGGCGCTCATGCGAGCGAGCCCTCCGGAACCGGGTCGTGGTGGTGCTGGTCGACCGGCGCGAACAGGTTCTCGAGCGACGAGGTCCCGTGCATCGGGCAGCCGCCCTCGAGGTGCGCCTGGAACTCGGCGCGGAAGCGGTCGACGTAGCTCGCCACGGCGATCGCGTCCGCGTCCCCGAGCGGGCAGAGGCACTTGCCGAGGATCCGGTCGCAGACGTCGAGGAGCAGGTCGAGGTCGGCCTGGCTCGCCTCGCCGTCCTCGATCTTGTGGAGGATCTGGACCATCCAGCGTGTCCCCTCGCGGCACGGCGTGCACTTGCCGCAGGACTCGTGCATGTAGAACTGCGCGACCCGGAGCCCGAGCTGAACCATGCAGGCCCGCTCGTCGATCACGATGATCGCGCCGGAGCCGAACATCGTCCCGGCCTCGGCGAGCGCGTCGTAGGAGAGTTGGACGTCGAGCTGGTCTGGCGTCAGCACCGGCACCGACGAGCCGCCCGGGATTACGGCCTTCAGCTCCCGGCCGTCCGGGATCCCGCCGCCGTGCTCGTAGATCAGCTGGCGCAGGGTCGTCCCGTTCTCAAGCTCGTAGTTGCCGCCGCGGACGACGTTGCCGGAGAGGCTGAAGACGCGCGTGCCGGCCGAGTCGGGGGTGCCGAGCTTCGTGTACTCCGCGGCCCCCATCTCCAGGATCGGGGTCACGGTCGTGATCGTCTCGACGTTGTTGACGAGCGTCGGTGACGCGTACACGCCGGAGATCGCCGGGAACGGCGGCTTCGAGCGGGGCTGGCCGCGCTTACCCTCGAGCGACTCGAGCAAAGCCGTCTCCTCGCCGCAGATGTAGGCGCCGGCGCCGCGGTGGAGGACGACGGTGACCCCGTCCAGCAGGCCGGCCGCGCGGATCTCGTCCAGCGCCGCTCGCAGCACCTCGAACTCGTTCAGGTACTCGCCTCGGATGTAGATGAAGACGTTCTTGGACTGGATCGCGTGCGCCGTGATCAGCGCGCCCTCCAGGAGGCGGTGCGGGACGCGGAGCATGATCTCGCGGTCCTTGAAGGTGCCCGGCTCGGACTCGTCCGCGTTGATCACGAGGTAGATCGGGTTCGGCGTCGCCTCCGGCTTCGGGATGAAGCTCGCCTTGCGGCCGGTGGCGAAGAAGGCGCCGCCCCGGCCCCGCAGGTTCGACGCGAGCACCTCCTCGATCACGGCCTGCGGCTCCAGCGAGCGCGCCTTCGCGAGCGCGCGGAAGCCGCCGAGGGCGCGGTAGGCGTCCAGCTTCGTCAGGTCGTGCTCGTCGGCGCCCGCGAGCACGATCTGCTTCGCGGTCGGGTGCCAGCGCTCCTCGAGGGTCTCAAGCATCGCGTAGCTCCGACAGGATCGTGGCGACATCCTCGGCCTTGACGCCCTCGCGGTAGCGGTGGTCGACCGCGACGACGGTGCCCCAGCCGCAGCCGCC
>JBBQHQ010000076.1:0-12390 GCA_038324115.1 Gaiellales bacterium | reverse complement strand
TCGCGGAGCGGCTTCACCTCGACCTTGTCGATCACCGCGTCGAAGATCTTCTCGCGCTGTCCGTAGCGGACGCCGACGAGCACGGTCACGATCATCCCCTTCTTGTACTTGGCCGACTTGTCGCCCAGCCGGATCGTCGCGGTCTTCCGGTGCGACCGGAGTTGGTCGGCGACGATCGGCGAGTAGAAGTTGAGGGCGAACATGGCCACGGCGGGACTAGTGAAGCACGTCCGCGGCCTTCCGTGCCATCTCCCGCTCGCCGCCGTAGGCGAGCAGGCGCGGTGCGTCCTCGAGCGGGAGCCAGCGCGCCTCGGCCACCTCGAGGTCCATCCCCGCCGGCAGCTCGCCGATCCGCCCGCCCGTCGGGTGGAGGAGGTAGAAGCTGACGATCTTGAAGACACGCTCGCCGCTCCCGCCCAGCGCGGCCGTGCGGGTGAAGGCGTACTTGACGTCGCCGAGCTTGACGCCGAGGCGTGTGCGTAGGCCGGTCTCCTCCCAGGCCTCGCGGAGCGCGGTCTCGGCCGGTGCCTCACCGGGATCGAGATGCCCCTTCGGCAAGGCCCAGACCTCGCGGCCGTGTCCTTCGCGTTGCGGCCGGATCGCGGCCAGCCACCAGCGCCCGCGCATCCGGCGCACGACGACCCCTCCGGCCGAGAGCTCGCGCGGCATGCGGCTTTGTAACACGGAACGGCCAGGTCCGAGAGAACCGCTTGCGGAGCCGCCCGGGACCGGTATCATCACCCTGGCACTCGCAAGGCAAGAGTGCCAATGACTGTCACAAAGTCTGAATCAGGAGGCAACCGACATGAATCTGCAGCCTCTCGGTGACCGGCTGATCGTGGAGATCCTCGAGGAAGAGGAGATCACCGTCAGCGGCATCGTGCTGCCCGACACCGCCAAGGAGAAGCCGCAGCGCGGCAAGATCCTGGCTGTGGGCCCCGGCCCTCGCGACGAGGACGGCGAGTACATCAAGATGGACGTGGAGGAGGGTGACGAGATCATCTTCTCCAAGTACGGCGGCACCGAGATCAAGGTCGGCGCGGATGAGGTTCTGATCCTGCGCGAGTCCGACGTGCTCGCCAAGGTCGTCGGCGACCGCGCCGGCGTTTAAGGGAACTAGGAGGAATCTGACATGGCTCACAAAGAGCTCAAGTTCAACGAGGATGCCCGGCGCGCGCTCGAGCGCGGCGTGACCATCCTGGCCGATGCGGTCAAGGTGACGCTCGGCCCGAAGGGACGCTACGTCGTCCTGGACAAGAAGTTCGGCGCGCCCACGATCACGAATGACGGTGTGACCATCGCCCGTGAGATCGAGGTCGAGGATCCGTTCGAGAACCAGGGCGCGCAGCTCGTCCGCGAGGTGGCCACGGCGACGAACGATGTCGCCGGCGACGGCACCACGACGGCGACCGTGCTCGCCCAGGCGATCGTCCGTGAGGGCCTGAAGAACGTCGCTGCCGGCGCGAACCCGATGGGGCTCAAGCGCGGCATCGAGCAGGCAGTCAACGTGGTCGTCGAGGACCTGAAGGCGAGCTCGACGGAGGTGTCCGGCAAGGAGGACATCGCCCGGGTCGCCACCATCTCCTCGCGCGAGCGGGAGATCGGCGACGTGATCGCGGACGCGATCGAGAAGGTCGGCAAGGACGGCGTCGTGAACGTCGAGGAGGGCCAGACGTTCGGGCTCGAGCTCGAGTTCACCGAGGGCATGCAGTTCGACAAGGGCTACCTCTCGCCGTACATGATCACCGATGCCGAGCGCATGGAGGCCGTGCTCGACGACCCGTTCATTCTGGTCGCGAACCAGAAGATCGGCGCCGTCAAGGACCTCCTCCCCGTGCTGGAGCAGGTGATCCAGGCGGGCCGTCCGCTGCTCGTCGTCTCTGAGGACGTCGAGGGCGAGGCGCTCGCGACGATCATCGTCAACAAGCTCCGTGGCACCTTCACCGCCGTCGCCGTCAAGGCGCCGGGCTTCGGTGACCGCCGCAAGCGGATGCTCGAGGACATCGCGATCCTCACCGGCGCCGAGGTGATCACCGAGGAGATGGGCCTCAAGCTCGAGAACACCAAGATCTCGCAGCTCGGCAAGGCCCGCCGCGTCGTGATCGACAAGGACTCGACGACCATCATCGATGGCTCCGGCGAGCCCGACGCGATCAAGTCGCGGATCAAGCAGCTGAAGGCGGAGGTCGAGAACACCGACTCCGACTTCGACCGCGAGAAGCTCCAGGAGCGGCTCGCCAAGCTGGCCGGCGGCGTCGCCGTCGTCAAGGTCGGCGCGGCCACCGAGACGGAGATGAAGGAGAAGAAGCATCGCGTCGAGGACGCGCTGCAGGCGACCCGTGCGGCACTCGAGGAGGGCATCGTCCCGGGTGGCGGCGTCGCGCTGATCAACGCGATCGAGGCGATCAAGCTCGACAGCTTCGAGGGCGACGAGAAGACGGGTGCGCAGATCATCCGTCGCGCGCTCGAGGAGCCGCTGCGGCAGCTCGCCACGAACGCGGGGCTCGAGGGCTCCGTCGTCGTCGACAAGGTCCGGAATGCCGGCAAGGGCATGGGCTTGAACGTCGACACCGGCGAGGTCGAGGACCTGGTCAAGGCCGGGATCATCGATCCGACGATGGTCACCCGCTCGGCGCTGCAGAACGCCGCGTCGATCGGCAAGAACATCCTCATGACCGAGGCGATCGTCGCCGAGGCCCCCGAGAAGGCGGGCGTCGGTGGCGGCATGCCCGACATGGGCGGCATGGGCGGGATGATGTAGGGAGCCCCGGCTCCTGTTCGACGACGAAGGGCCGGCTCGCGCCGGCCCTTCGTCGTTCCTGGATCCGTTCGGCTCTAGTGGAGGATCTGGCCGAAGATGTTCTGGTCGAGCCCGCCCGCGTTCGGGCAGGTGTCCGACGAGAACCCGGACGGGGTCGGCGTCCGGCACTGGAAGACGTCGAACCCGTCCGTGCCGTCACCGTTCGAGTAGCGCGGGTCGGTCCCCGGCTTCGTCTCCTGCGGGTCGCGCTGGTCGGTCCAGTTCATCAGGACGGTGCTCCCGACCGCGGAGATCGAGTTGTAGTCGCCGAAGAACGGGATGTTCCGGTTCCCGAACTGCTCGTACTGCGGCATCTGCGGCCGGGCCGAGGCGACCTGCTGGGTGAAGGTCGCGCCGTAGTCGGTCGAGACGGCGTAGTACGTCTCCACCCCGACGCCGACGCCTGCCGAGACGCTGCCCGGCGGGTTCGAGGCCACCCACTGGTTCGCGATCGGCACCGTCCGGTAGTCGCCTCCGCTCGGGGTGGTCGGCGGCCCGGAGGCCGTGTCGTTCCGGCTGTCCTGCCAGACGACGTGGAGCTTGCCGGCGTTCGCGTCGATGTCGGGGAAGAACTGGTGCCCCTTCGCCTGCGCCGGCGTGACCCGGGTGCTGGACGACCAGCTCGACCCGTTCATGGTCTTGACCAGGTAGATCTGCCCCTGGGTGCCGATCCCGGGCTCGCCCGTCGTTCCGTAGCTCGTCCCCGTCGGCGTCTGGCTGCCGGGAACGCTCGCGTTGTAGACGATGTACGCCGCCCGCGGATGGGCGGTGTCGGTCGGGTCGGCCGTGATCCGGGTCTGGCTGTCCTCGCGGAAGAAGACGTAGCCGGACTCGCACACGAACGGCCCGTCGCCGCAGTCGCGGGTCGAGCTCGCCTCGCGCGGGGCCCCGCTCTCCGCGCACTCGAGCCCGTCGCCCTGGTCGCAGGCCTCCTCCATCGCCTGCTCGCGAGCGCCGGCAGGGGCGGCCGAGCGGTCGGCGAGGTCGAACGGGAGGAACTCGGTCACGATCGACGGCTTCGTGAAGGTGGCACCGCCGTCGGTCGATTTGGCCACCACGACCGCATTCGCCTGCTTACTCCCGCGGCCCTCGAACGAGCGCCAGGTCACGTAGACCGTGCCGTTGCTCGTGACTGCGATGTCGCAGAACTGGCTGCCGTGGACGCCGTCCGAGATCTTCTGCGGCGGGTCGTACGTGCGGCCGCCGTCGGTGGAGCGGGTGAAGTAGACGCTGTTGTTGCCTGCGTTGCCGACGAACTGGGCGTAGCAGATGTAGACGTTCCCGTAGGGCCGGGCGTTGCTGCCCGAGTATGGGCTCGCGACGCCGCGGTCGACCTCGAGCTGGATCTTGTCCTCGAACTTGCCCGACAGGGCCGGCGTCCCCCGCGCGACGAGCGTCGTGAACCGGTAGTCCGGCGGGGTCATCAGCGACCAGTCGTACCGCGCCGCGAAGATCGAGCCGTTGGACGGCATCCCGCGGTTGAAGCCGATCACGCCGTAGAAGACGTGACCCCACCGGTCGAAGGCCTGCACGGGATCGCCCGTATTGACCACGAGGCAGTGCTGCGGGGTGATCGAGCAGTCGGACCCCTCGGCCGACGTGTCGGTCGGATAACCCGGGAGGAGACTGTCCGTCCAGGTCACCCCACCGTTCGTCGAGTAGTAGAAGCCGGCGTACGCGTCGGTCGTCGTCGGCACCGTGCAGTAATCGTTCGAGCCAGCTGTCATGCGGCTCGGGTACGTCGGGTCGACGGCGGCGGTCGGCTCGTTCTGCTGTCGCTCGCCTCCTGCTGTGGTGTCCGGTGCGTCGTTGCTGCAGCTCGCGATCGTCACGTCTGTGAGCCCGTCGTGCCGGACGTACGGGCCGTCGGTGATCTTGACGTCCGCCACTGCGGCGGACACCAACCAGGCGGACGTGACCAGCGAGACCATGAGTGCCAAGATGGCTCGGCTCATGTGTCACCCCTTTTCCTTGGAGGGCGGGATCGTGACAGGTGTCGGCGGCGCCTGCGGACCCCAGGAAAGATGAAGACCGCGGAGGGGGCCGCGGTCTTCGAGGGGTGTTACTGGGGGAGGTGGGTAGCCCAGGTATCGGCGTCCCGCCCTCCGGCGAGAGTCCCCCGATCGAGGGAACCGCGTCCGTGGCCGTTCCGGCCACGTCTGAGGCTTAAAGCCTCGGACATGCCCCGGGAGCCGGAAGTCGCCGGGAGCCCGCGCTGCGTGGCCGTGGCGGCCAGGTCCGAGGCTTTAAGCCTCGGCCACGTCCTAGAAGGAGTAGCGCTGCTCCGCGAAGGGGTCGGCGTCGTTGTGGTAGCCGTACCGCTCCCAGAAGCCGGGCTTGTCGTGGGCGGCGAGCTCGATCCCCCTCAGCCATTTCGCGCTCTTCCAGAAGTACTTGCCTGGGATCACGAGCCGGAGCGGCCAGCCGTGCTCGAGCGTCAGTTGCTCCCCGTTCGCCTCGTAGGCGAGCAGCGCGCCCTCGGCCTCGAGCGAGGCGATCGGCACGTTCGCGGTGAACTCGTGTTCGGCGTGGGCGATCGCGTAGCGCGCGCTCGGCTTCTGGCCCACGAGCTCCTTCAGCTCCGCCCAGCGGACGCCGCGGAAGCTCATGTCGAACTTGCTCCAGCGGGTGACGCAGTGGATGTCCTGGGTCAGCTCGACCGAGGGCAGTTGCGTGAAGGCGTCCCAGTCGAGCGTGACCTCCTGCTCGACCTCGCCCCAGACCTTGAAGTCCCATGTCGCCAGGTCGGTCTGCGGCACCGAGCCTGCATGCAGGACCGGCCACTTCTCCGTGAAGTACTGGCCGGGCGGGAGGCGCGCGGGGTCGTACCCGGCCTCGATCATCTTTTTCTCGGCCTTGGAGCGGAACACCGCTCTAGAGTAACTCCATGCGTGTCGCCGACCGTCCCCGCTCATTCGTCCGCGTCGCCGGCCGGGACGCCGAGGAGTACCTGAACCGGATGGTCTCGAACGACGTCGCTGCGCTCGGCCCGGGGGAGTCGTGCGAGGCGCTCCTCCTCACCGCCAAGGCGCGGATCATCGCGCCCCTCGTCGTGCTCCGCCGCGCGCACGAGGACTTCCTGCTCCTGACCGAGCCCGGCCTCGGCGAGGTCGTCCGGCACGAGCTGACCCGGATGCGCTTCGCGGCGAAGGCGGAGATCGAGCCCGAGGAGCACCGCGCGCAGGTCGTCTTCGGCGGCGAGGGGATCGTGACCGACGCCTACGGCGAGCCGGCGGCCGAGGTGCTCGACGCCGGGCTCGAGCCGACCGTCGACCCGGCCGAGCTGGAGCTGCTCCGGATCAAGTCGGGCACACCGGCCTGGGGGAAGGAGCTCGACGACCGCGTCCTCCCCGCCGAGGCCGGGCTCGACGAGCGGGCGATCAGCTTCACGAAGGGCTGCTACCCCGGCCAGGAGCCGATCGCGCGCCTCCACTACCGCGGTCACGCGAACCGGAGCCTGCGCGTGCTGGAGCTGCCCGAGCTGCCGGAGGCAGGCGCCGAGCTCGCGCTCGAGGGCAAGGTCGTGGGGCGGGTGACGAGCGCGGTCCGTGAGGGAGACCACGTCGTTGCGCTCGGCTACGTGCGGCGCGAGGTCCCGGAGGGGACGCAGCTCGAGCTCGCCGAGAGCGGCGCCTAGAAGGTGTTCCTCCAGCTGCTCGCCAACGGGCTCGTGACGGGCTCGGTGATCGCGATCGCTGCGGTTGGCGTCTCCGTCGTCTACGGGATCCTCCGCCTCGTCAACTTCGCGTACGGCGACTTCATGGCGTTCGGCGCCCTCACCGCGTACGCCTTCAACGGGCCGCTCGGGCTGCCGCTCGTCGTCGCCACCGCGCTCGCGATGCTGGCGACCGCTGTCCTCTCGCTCTTCCTCGACGCCGTCCTCTGGCGCCCGCTCCGGGCACGCCAGGCCGGCTTCATGAGCCTCTTCCTCGCCTCGATCGGCCTCGCGCTCGTCCTCCGCCAGGTGCTCCTGCTCGCCTACGGCCCCCAGGCGCAGGTCTACCGCGTCGACCCGTACAAGGTCTACGTGCTCGGCAGTGTCCGGCTCTCGCAGGCGCAGTTCGCGACGATCATCGTCGCGACCGTCGTGATCGTCGCGATCGGGCTCTTCCTCGCCCGGACGACGCTCGGCCGGACGATGCGCGCGCTCTCCGACGACCGCGCCCTCGCCGCGATCGCCGGGATCAACGTCGGCCGGGTGATCGCGCTGACCTGGGTGGTCGCGGGTCTCCTCGCCGGAATCGCTGGCGTGCTCGCCGGGCTCGCCCAGACGACCTTCGACCCCAACTTCGGCTTCCAGCTCCTGCTCCCCGTCTTCGCCGCCGTCGTCCTCGGCGGGATCGGCAGCGCCTACGGCGCGCTCGCCGGCGGGCTTGTGCTCGGCGTCGCGATGGAGGTCTCGACCTGGGAATCGCTCTTCGGCGGCGTCAACCCGGTCTACAAGCCGGTGGTCGCTTTCGTCGTCCTCGCCGCTGCGCTGCTCGTGCGGCCGCAGGGCCTCTTCGGCCGGGCGAGGGTCGTATGAGCGCGCTCGCGAGCGGTGACTTCTGGGCTTTCGTCGGCGTCGTCGCGGGGATCTACACCCTGCTCGCGCTCGGGCTCCAGCTCCAGTTCGGCTTCACGGGGCTGCTCAACTTCGGCCAGGTCGCCTTCATGGCGATCGGCGCCTACACGATGGCGATCCTGGTCGTGAAGGAGGGGCTCTCGATGTGGCTCGCCGCGCCGCTCGCGATCGTCGTGGCGGGTGCCGCAGGCCTGCTGCTCGGGCTTCCCTCACTCCGCCTCCGCGCCGACTACTTCGCGATCGTCACGATCGCCTTCAGCGAGATCGTCCGGTACGTCGCGACCAACGAGGGCTCGCTCACCGGCGGCTCGCAGGGGACGATCGCGCTCGGCGAGATCGGCCAGGCGGCGCAGTACAACGACCAGTGGGAGCGGTTCCAGGCCCGCGTCCAGGGCTGGCTCCACGTCGGCTCGAAGGACGTGGCGATGCTCGTGATCGTGTGGACGGTCGCCGTGCTCGCGCTGACGCTCGTCTCTCTGGCGGTGCGGACGCCCTGGGGCCGGGTGCTCCGCTCGATCCGAGAGGACGAGGACGTGGCCGCCTCGCTCGGCAAGAACGTGCTCGTCTACAAGCTCCAGGTGCTCGTGCTCGGGTCGGCGCTTGCCGGGCTCGCCGGCCTCTTCTACGCCTGGCAGTTCTCGTTCTTCAGCCCGGACGACTTCCAGCCCCTGCTCACCTTCTTCGCCTGGGTGATCCTGATCCTCGGCGGCACCGGGCGGGTCTGGGCGGTTCCCGTCGGCGCTGCGGTCTTCGGCTTCCTCTTCGCCGGCACGCGCTTCCTCGACTTCGAGCCGCTCTCCTCGCTCGACTCCGCGCAGCGCGCGTACGTCCGCCTGATCGTGATCGGGCTCGCGATCATCGGGCTCGTCCTCTTCCGGCCCCAGGGCTTGCTCGGCCGCCGCGACGAGATGGTGCTCGAATGAGCGCGCGGCTCGAGGTCGAGGGCGTCGTCAGGGCATTCGCCGGGGTGCGGGCGGTGGACGGCGCCACGTTCACGGTCGAGCCCGGCTCGATCACCGGCCTGATCGGGCCGAACGGCGCCGGCAAGTCGACGCTCTTCAACTGCGTCTCCGGCTTCCTCCGCTCCCAGTCGGGGCGGGTGCGGCTGGACGGCCGGCGGATCGACCGGCTGGCACCGCACCGGATCGCCCGCGGCGGCCTCGTCCGCACCTTTCAGACCCCGCGCGCCCTGACCCGGATGACCGTGCGCGACAACGTCCTCCTCGCCGCGCCCCGGCATCCCGGCGAGCGGCTCTCGCGGGGGCTCGTGGGCCGCACGCGGGAGCGGGAGGCAGGCGCCCGGGCCGAGGAGCTGCTCGAGCTCGTCGGACTCCACGGGCACGCCGAGGCTTTGGCCGGGACGCTCTCCGGCGGCCAGCGCAAGCTGCTCGACCTGATCCGGGCGCTGATGGCCGAGCCCCGGATCCTGCTCCTGGACGAGCCGATGGCCGGCGTCAGCCCCACCCTCCGGGTCGAGCTGCTCGCGCACATCCTCGCGTTGCGCGACCGGGACGGGATCACGCTTCTGATCGTCGAGCACGACCTCGAGTTTGTGATGGGCGCGAGCGACCGGATCGTCGTGATGAACGCGGGGCAGGTGATCGCCGACGGCGACCCCGCCGAGATCCGGCAGGACGAGCGAGTGCTGGATGCTTACCTCGGTTCGAGGCACGGCGCCCGGTGAGCCTGCTCGCTGTCGATGCCCTCGAGGCCGGCTACGACGACGCGCTGATTCTGCGCGGGGTCTCGCTGCGCGCCGAGGCCGACGAGGTCGTCGCGGTGATCGGCCCGAACGGCGCCGGCAAGTCGACGCTCCTGAAGGCGATCTACGGCCTCGTCTCCCGCCGCGGCGGCTCCGTCTCGTTCGCCGGCGAGGACGTCACGCGCGTCCGTCCCGACCGGCTGACCCGGCTCGGGCTCAACCTCGTGCCCCAGACCGATAACGTCTTCCCGACGCTGACGATCGCGGAGAATCTCCACGTCGGCTCACTCGTCGTCCCCAAGCGCGACCGGCGCGAGGCGCTCGACCGGGTCGCCGAGCTCTTCCCGATCCTGCGCGAGCGGCCGCGGCAGCGCGCCGGCACGCTCTCGGGCGGCCAGCGCAAGCTCGTCGCGCTCGCTCGCGCGCTCGTCACCTCGCCGCGGCTCTTGCTGCTCGACGAGCCCTCGGCCGGCCTCTCCCCGCAGGCGATGGACGAGGTCTTCGACAAGCTGCTCGAGATCAACGCCCTCGGCGTCGCGATCGTGATGGTCGAGCAGAACGCCCGGCGTGCGCTCGCGCTTGCCGACCGCGGCTACGTGCTCGAGGCCGGGCGGAACGCGATCGGCGGGACCGGAGCCGCCCTGCTCGCCGACCCCAAGGTGGCCGAGCTCTATCTCGGCGGCGGGGTGAACGGGGGCGGCGGCCCCGGAGAGCCGCCGCCCGATCCGTCCTGACCGCTAGCCCCGGAAGGTGACGGTGCTGAGCGAGTCGATCTTGCCGGCGGCCGAGTACTTCCAGATCTCGAACACCGCCGAGCCGATGTCGCCGTTCCGGTCGAAGTCAACCGGGCTGAACGCACCCTCGTAGTTCACCTGCTTGCCGGCGCGGAGCAGCGTCACGGCCCGCCGGAGCTGGAGGTAGTTGACCTTCGCCCCCGGCGCCTTCGAGACGGCGATGAGGTTCGCCTTGATCTTCGCCGGCGAGGAGGAGCAGGCCCGCACCGCGGCGAGGAACGCGACGTTGACGGCGTCGAGCGAGGTGCCCTCGAAGCCGTTGTACGGCTTCGCGCCCTTCACGTTCCGCTTCCAGTAGTTGGCGAACGACTTGCCCGCCGGGCCGCCCGCGGCGCTGGCGGCGGTGCCGCGCAGGCCGACGAGGGGGGCGCCGAGCTCGTCGAGTACCTCGGTGTTGCGAAGCGCCTCCGTCATGAACGTCTTCGACGCCTCCCACTTGCCCGAGCGGACGAGCGCCGGTGCGAACTTCCGGAAGGTCTCCGGGAAGTCGATGATCACGTAGCCCTTGGGGTTGCCGCCCACGAGCTTCTGCGCCTCGGTGTCGAACGTCGCCTGCTCCGGGTTCCAGGAGATGTTGACGCCGACCTTGCCGCCGAGCCGCTTGTACTCCTTCACGAACAGCTGCTTGAGCGCGCTGCCGAAGGCATCGTTGCGGGCCCCGACGTTCACCGTCGCACCCTTGCCGAACGACTTCCGGACGGCCTGGGCGAGCACCTTGCCCTGGAGCGTGTCGGACGGGTAGGTGCGCCAGAGGTAGCCGTTGTCCTTGAGCGTGGTCAGCTGCGGCGCGCTCGAGGTCGGCGAGATCTGGACGATCTTGTTCGGGATCGAGACCGACTGGGCCATCGGCACGGTTGCGCTCGACGCCATCTCGCCGATCAGGACGTCTGCCTTGTTCGACTTGACGAGCTTCGTCGCCGCCTCGACCGAGGCGCTGGCCTGCGTCTGCCCGTCCTCCGAGCCGACGAGGATCACGTTGACCTTCCCGCCGAGACCCGCCTTCTTCAGGGCGTCGTTCTGGAGCCCGATCCCGACCTTGACCGCGCGGTCGAGGTTGGCGCCGTAGGCCGCGAGGCCTCCGGTGAACGGGAGCACGTCGCCGACCCGCAGCGTGAACGCGCAATTCTTGGGTGCCGCAACCGCGGCGGTGTGGGCCGACGGGCGGGCTGACCCGACCGCGGCTGCGGTGACCGCGATCGCTCCCACCAGGGTCAGTACCCCGGCGAACGACAGGCCTCTTGCTCTCTTCTGCATCAGATCCCCTCCGAACATCGATCGAGCACGGCTTGACTGTCATGACAGAGTCGCGGATCCGCCCTCCAGCTGCAAGGGCAGACGCTCCGATGGATCCCCTACGCGGCAGGCTCGATCGATCCGAGAGCCGTTCTGCCATGCGCCCGGCACGATTCGAACGTGCGACCTCTGCCTCCGCAGGGCAGCGCTCTATCCCCTGAGCTACGGGCGCTCGGAGCCGGATCAGTGTAGCCGGGTCTGCCGCGGCGGGATTGACGCCCCGCCGCGGTGGGCACAGCGCGCGCATGGTCGCTCGCCTGCTCGTCGCCCTCCTCTTGCTCACGGCCGCCGGCTGCGGCGCGTCGAGCGAGCCATCGAAGCAGGCGGAGGAGCTCCACTCGATCGCCGCGGAGGGCGCGCTCCTCGCGCACGGCACCGCGGAGGGAGGCTCGACCGGGCCGTTCACGCGCGAGCACGCGAAGGCGCTCCGGAAGCTCGTCGCGCAGCTCCGGCCCATGCTCGCCGAGGGGCCGCTCGCCCAGCTCGCTGAGACGATCGACGGCGAGCTCGCCACGCTCGAGTCCGACGCCGACGCCGGGCTGGTCGAGCGCCGTCTCGACGAGGCGGCGGCGACGGCGGAGACACTCTCGTGAACAAGCTCTTCTCGATCGCGCTCGGGCTCATCGCGGCGATCGGCGGCTTCGTCGACATCGGCGACATCGTCTTCAACGTGGCCGCCGGCGCGACCTTCGGCTACCAGCTCCTCTGGGCCGTGGTGCTCGGCGTGGGCGGGATCATCACCTACGCCGAGATGTGCGGCCGCGTCGCCGCGGTCTCCGGCGACGCGGTCTTCGACGCGGTCCGCGAGCGGCTGGGCGTCGGCGTCGGTCTCGTCGCCCTGGTCTCGGGGCAGCTCGTGAACGTGATGACGCTGATCGCCGAGGTCGGCGGCGTCGCGCTCGTGCTCCAGCTCCTCTCGGGGCTGCCCTACCGGCTCCTGATCGTGCTCGCCGCTCTCGCCCTCGCCGCCGTCCTCTGGGCGATGCCGTTCTCCTGGATCGAGCGGGTCTTCGGCTACGGGGGCCTCTGCCTGCTCGTCTTCGTCGTCGCCGCGATCAAGCTCCACCCGGACTGGGGCCACGTCGCCCACGGCTTCGTCCCGTCCACGGGCTCCGGTAGCCCAGCCGTCTACGGCTACTACGTGGTCGGGATCGTGGGGGCGGCGCTGATCCCGTACGAGGTCTACTTCTACTCCTCGGGCGGGGTCGAGGAGCAGTGGGAGCCGAAGGACCTCGGG
>JBBQHQ010000075.1:0-12472 GCA_038324115.1 Gaiellales bacterium | reverse complement strand
TCAACTACGCCTGGAAGGACGTCTCGATCATCCCGGCACGGACGCTGCCGGCGCAGGCGCTCGTGCTCGCCGTGACCCCGCTCCTCGACGAGCGCTCGGTCGCGGCGCTGCTCGACCTGCGCGCCCGGGGCTACGACCTCGCCGTCGTCGAGATCGACCCGGAGCGCTTCGTCGACCCGGGCACGAGCGAGGCCGATCGGCTCGCCTACCGGCTCTGGCGGCTGCACCGGCAGGAGCTTCGCTCCCGCTACGAAGCGCTCGGCGTTGCCGTCACCACCTGGGACGGCGAGGCACCGCTCCAGGCCGCGCTGGAGGGGGTGACGGCATTCCGGCGCCACGCCCGGCTCGCGCGCGCCTAGGCTCGGCGGCGCTCTCGCTCGCGCTGGCGGGCGCGACCGTGGGCTGGCTCGTCGCGCGAGCGGAGACCTCCGAGCTGCGCCCGCTGCTCGGCGCCCTCGGCGGCTTCGGCGTGCTGCTCCTCGCGACCGGCCTCGTCGGCCGGTGGCCGGTGACGGTCCCCGCCGCGCTCACCTGCCTCGGCGGCGCCTATGCCCTCCTCCTCCTCGTGGAGGACAGCCCGCTCGACACCTCCGCCCCGGTCCTCGCGGCTGCGCTGCTCCTCGTCGCGGAGCTCGCCTATCTCTCGCTGGAGCTGCGGGATGCCGTCCGAGACGAGCCGGGCACGTTCACACGCCGGCTCGCGCTCCTCGCCGGGCTGGCGCTGGCCGCGCTCGGCGTGGGCGAGCTGCTCGTCGTCCTCGTCGACCTGGACACCGGCGGCGGGCTCGCGCTCGAGGCCGCCGGCGTCGCAGCCGCCGTTGCGGCTCTGGCGCTCGTCGTCATCACGAGCAGAGCGCGAACGTAGAGCAGAGAGCGGACTTAGTTGCTCAGAGCAACTAAGTCGCTCGGCTAAGCAGCCGGATCAGGCTCCGGGGGCTGCATGCCGAGGCCCGGGACGGGGCGGGGCTGGGGCTTCGGCTGGCGCTTGCGCTCCTCCTCGGCAGCCTCGGGCTCGGGAACCACCTCGACCTCCTCCGGGAAGACCGTCGACTCGTCCTCGCCCGCGATCAGGCGATCGAACTGATCCTTGTCGATCGTCTCGCGCTCGATCAGGATCGCGGAGAGCTTGTGCAGCTCGTCCATGTGCTCGCGGAGGACGCGGTGCGCGGTGTCGTGCGCCTCCTCGATCACGCGGCGGATCTCGTCGTCGATCTCGCGGGCGATCTCGTCCGAGTAGTCCGGGTCGTTGCCCATCTCGCGGCCGAGGAACGGCTGATCGTGGCTGCGCCCGAGGACGCGCGGGCCGAGCTTCTCGCTCATCCCGTAGCGCATGATCATCGCCTTGGAGGTCGCGGTCACCTTCTCGAGGTCATTCGCGGCGCCCGTCGTGACCTCGTGGAAGACGAGCTCCTCCGCCGCGCGGCCGCCGAGCGTCATCGCCAGGTCGTCCATCAGCGCCGACTTCGTGGTCAGGTAGCGGTCCTCGGTCGGGAGCGAGATCGTCAGGCCGAGCGCCTGGCCGCGGGAGACGATCGTGATCTTGTGGATCGGGTTCGTGTTCTCGAGGTACTGGCCGACGAGTGCGTGCCCCATCTCGTGGTAGGCGGTGATCTTGCGCTCCTTCTCGCCGAGCAGCCGGGCCTTCTTCTCGGGGCCGGCGATCACGCGCATGATCCCCTCCTCGAGCTCGTCCTGGCCGATCACCTTCTTCCCGAAGCGCGCTGAGAGCAGCGCCGCCTCGTTGATCAGATTGGCGAGGTCGGCGCCCGTGAACCCGGGAGTGCCGCCCGCGAGCGTGTCGAGGTCGATGTCCGGAGCGAGCGGCTTGCCCTTCGAGTGCACCTCGAGGATCTTCCTGCGGCCGTTCCGGTCGGGGCGATCGACCACGATCTGGCGGTCGAAGCGGCCCGGGCGGAGCAGGGCTGGGTCGAGGATGTCGGGGCGGTTCGTGGCCGCGATCAGGATCACGTTGTCCTTCATCTCGAAGCCGTCCATCTCGACAAGGAGCTGGTTCAGCGTCTGCTCGCGCTCGTCGTGACCGCCGCCCATCCCGGCGCCGCGGTGACGGCCGACGGCGTCGATCTCGTCGATGAAGATGATGCAGGGGCTGGACTGCTTCGCCTGTTCGAAGAGGTCGCGGACGCGCGAGGCGCCGACGCCGACGAACATCTCGACGAAGTCCGAGCCGGAGATCGAGAAAAACGGCACGCCCGCCTCGCCGGCGACGGCGCGCGCGAGCAGCGTCTTACCGGTGCCGGGAGGCCCGTAGAGCAGCACGCCCTTGGGGATCCGCGCGCCGAGCGCCTGAAACTTCTTCGGGTTCTCGAGGAACTCCTTGATCTCGTGCAGTTCCTCGACCGCCTCGTCCGCGCCGGCGACGTCCTTGAAGCCGATCTTGGGCGAGTCCGGGGTCATCCGCTTGGCGCGCGACTTGCCGAAGCTCATCACCTTGGAGCCGCCGCCCTGCATCTGGTTCATCAGGAAGATCCAGAAGCCGATCAGGAGGACGAAGGGGAGCATGGAGGTGAGGACCGAGACCCACGTCGAGCCGCCCTTGCCGCTCGAGTCGTAGGGGACGTTCTCCTTCTTCAGGAGGTTCTCGACCTCGAGGGCCGAGACGTCGCTCGGATAGTTGACCTTGACCTTGCGGTCGCCGACCAGGGTGGCGTCGATCTGCTGCCGCGCGGGGACGAACTTCGCATCCTGGACGTTGCCGGCGGAGACCTGCTCGATCAGCTGCGAGTACGTGAACTTCTCGGCGGCGTTCTTGTTCGGGATCAGCGTCTGGCTCGCCAGGTAGACAAGCAGAACGATCACGATCAGGGGGAAGAGCGCGCTGCGGAAAAAGCGGTTCACGACGTCTCCTGAGGGTAGCAGCCTGAGTTCTCGTGCCTACCCCGCGAAAGCGGGATTTACAGCTTGTTCGCCCCCGGCCGGGGGACCGGATCAGTGCGGTGGGATCAGATCGGGGTGGAGAACGGCCACGTAGGGGAGGTTCCGGTAGCGCTCGTCGAAGTCGAGCCCGTAGCCGATCACGAACTTGTTCGGGATCTCGAAGCCGGTGTACCGCACCGGCACCTCCACCTCCCGGCGCTCGGGCTTCGTCAGGAGCGCGCAGATCTCCACGCTGGCCGGCTTCCGCGCCCGCAGGCTCCGCATCAGGTAGGAGAGCGTCAGGCCGGAGTCGATGATGTCCTCGACGACGAGCACGTCGCGGCCCGAGATGTTGATGTCGAGGTCCTTGAGGATCCGGACGACCCCCGAGGAGTCGGTGCCGGCGCCGTAGCTGGAGATCGCCATGAAGTCGATCTCGCAGGAGACGGTCAGCTCGCGCATCAGGTCGGCCATGAAGAAGACCGCGCCCTTGAGGACGCCGACCAGCAACAGGTCGCGGCCCTCGTAGTCGCGGGAGATCTCCTCGCCGAGCGCGGCGATCCGCGCCTGCAGCTCGTCCTCGCCGATCAGGATCTCGCCGACGCCCTCGTCGACCTTCATGTGCGCCTCCATGCGACCACTCCTGCCCACCCCGGGGCGGTTCCCACACCCGGGATCGCGACGACCTCGTCGCCGGAGACGACCAGCGGCCATGCGTCTCGCTCGCTCTGCGGCACCTTCGCGTCCACGAGCAGATCCTGCACCTTCTTCGTTCGGCCTGCGAGACGGTCCCCCGGCCGCCGGGCCCGCACCTCGAGGCCGGGGGCGTCGGACTCGATCGTCCACGGCCCCCAGGTGACGCTCCCCTCGAGCCGGAGCGTGCCGTACTCGCGCACCGCGCGGACGCCGCCGCCGAGGTCGGCCGCCTTCGTCCCGTCCGTGTCGGCGAGCAGGCGGTGCAGCGTCGCCTCGAGCGTGCGCGGCAGGCGCGGCCGCTCGTCCGCGAGCGCGAGGAGCGAGGCGCGGGCGCGCGGATCGAGCCGCTCGAGCAGGGGCAGGATCTCGGCGCGGATCAGGCCGCGCTTCGTCTCGGCGTTGGAGGAGTCCTCGCGATAGGACAGTCGTCGCTCCTCGAGCCACGCGCGGGTCTCCTCGCGCCAGAGGCCGAGCAGCGGGCGGACGACCCCGTCCTCGCGCCGCGGCTTGATCCGCTGTGGCGAGCCCGAGGCGACGAGCCCGAGGAGGACGCTCTCGACCCGGTCGGAGGCGGTGTGCCCGGTCGCGCGCAGCCCCCGGCCCTCGCTCAGCCGGTAGCGGAGGTCGCGGAGCCCTGCCTCGGTCGGACGACTTAGTTGCTCTGAGCAACTAAGTCCCTCGACCACCTCCGCGCCGAGCTCCTCGCGACAGAAGCGGGCGTCCTCGTCCGACTCCTCGCCGCGGAGGCCGTGGGCGACGTGCACGGCCCGCGCTTCGTAGCCGAGCGCCCGCAGGACGTGGAGGAGGAAGGTGGAGTCGGCGCCGCCCGAGACGAGGCACGTGACCTCGCCGCCCGGCGGGATCAGGCCGTGCTTGCGGATCCCCCCCTCGACACGTTCCAGCATCGCTTCAGTCTGCCCTAGAAGGCGGGCGCGTCGAGCCAGCGCTCGAGGCGCTCGACCGCCGCGACGACCTCGTCGTGCTCGAGGACGAAGGGCTCCGCGGGCGGCACCTGCTCGAGCAGCGCGGTCGGCGCCCCAGCGGCGGCGGCGAGCAGGAGATAGCGGACGGGCGCGCCGTGGGTGACGAGCGCGACCCGCTGCTCGGGCCGGTCGAGCACCGCGCGGTAGCCACGGGCGTAGCGCCGGACCGCCGCCACCCGGCTCTCGCCGCCACCTGGACTTTCCTCCTCTGGCCCGGCGGTGGCGACCCAGTCGACGTACCCGTCGTCCCAGACGGTCCCCTCCCAGCGCCCGAAGCGGATCTCGTCCAGGTCAGCGAGCACCGCCTTGGGAGCGGTCGGCCAGGCGAGCTCCGCGGTGCGCCGGGTGCGCTCGAAGCTCGTGTGCAGCGCGACGTCGATCGGGCCGACCCGCTCGCCGAGCGCGCGCGCCTGCCGCTCCCCGAGCTCGGTGAGGCCGCACGGGACGGTGGGGTCGCCGTTCAGCACGTGCCTGACGTTCAGCTCGCTCTGGGCGTGCCGGGCGAGGACGAGGCTCCTCAGAGCAGGATGCTCCGGTAATCGAGCGCGTGCGTCATCCCGGTCTTCTCGTAGAGCGCGATCGCGGTGGCGTTCTCGGCACGGACGAACAGGCAGACGCGTGGAACCCGGGCAAGGAGGAGCCGGATCAGGTCGCGCAAGCCGGCGCTCGCGTAGCCCCGGCCGCGGGCCTCCGGATCGGTCCAGACCTGCTGGAGCTGCACGGCCGACGGCGTCCAGGCGGAGGCCTCGGCCTTGAAGAGGACGACGCCGTCGCGCTCCCAGAGCCAAGAGCGGCCGTCCTCGACCTGAGCGCGGGTCCGCCAGCGGAAGCCGTCGGCGTCGCGCTGGAGGGGGTCGATGCCGAGCTCGCCCTGGTGCGCGGCGGCGCACACGGGGACGAGCAGCTCGAGGTCGTCGGTGGTGGCCGGCCGCAGGCCGCTCTCACCGGCATCGGGCGGCTTCTCGATCACGTACACCGGCTGGCCGGGCCGGTCCTCCCGCGGCAGCGACACCCGCTTGCGGAGCGCCTCCCAGAGCTCGCCGACGGCGCCCTGCTCGCCGATCAGCATCCGGGCGCGGGCACGCGCAGCGGCGTCGGCGAAGGCGCCGCAGCCGCTGCCGGAGGGGACGAGGTTCGCGCCGACGTGGCAGAGCGCCACCAGCGCACCGTCCTCCTCGAGCGCCGTGAAGCGGCCCAACCCGCGGCGGGCGACGTCCTCCAGGAACACGCGCTCGACGGGGTCTCCCGCGCAGAACTCGAGGATCTGATCCCGCGTCGGGTCGACCAGGTGCGCCATGCGGCTGATCCTGCCGTATAGATTCCTGCCCATGCCGATTCACGTGACCGCCCAGCCGGGGGACTACGCCGATGCGTGCCTCCTTCCCGGAGACCCCCTCCGGGCCAAGTACATCGCCGAGACCTACCTCGAGGACGTCGTCCAGACGAACGCGGAGCGCGGACTGCTCGGCTACACCGGCACCTACGAGGGCAAGCGCGTCTCCGTGCAGGGGACGGGAATGGGTTGCCCGGGAGCCACGATCGTCTTCGAGGAGCTCGTCCAGCTCGGCGTCAAGAAGCTGCTCCGCGTCGGGACCTGCGGCGGCCTCCAGGCGCACCACAAGCTCGGCGACATGATCGTCGCGCTCTCGGCGGTCCCCGCCGACTCGACCGCGATGCACCTCGTCGCCGACGAGCCCCACTGCCCTACGGCGAGCTGGGAGCTGATCCACGGCGCCGTCCACGTCGCCAAGGAACTCGGCCAGGAGATGCACGTCGGCCCGATCGTCTCGAGCGACCTCTTCTACAACCCGGACGAGGGCCAGTACGAGCGCTGGTCGAAGCGCGGCGTCCTCGCGGTGGAGATGGAGGCGGCGGCGCTCTTCACGGTCGGGGCCCTCCGCGGTGTCCAGTCCGGCTGCCTCCTGATCGTCAGCGATATCATCGTCGAGGGCGAGTTCAAGCGCGTCACCGACGAGGAGATGCGCGCTGCGGTCGACCGGATGACCCGCGTCGCGCTCGCGACCGCCACCTCCGACCACTAGCGCCATCACCGACACCGTCTTCCTGGTCAACCCGGCCTCGGCCAACGGGTCGACGGGACGGCGCTGGCCGGAGATCGCCCACCGCGCAGCGGCACGCGGCCTCGAGGGCGACGCCCTGATCTCGGAGCGCGCCGGCCAGCTCGGCGAGCTCGCGCGAGGGGCGCTCGAGCACGGCGCCAAGCTGCTCGTCGTCGTCGGCGGCGACGGCTCCGTGAACGAGGTCGCGAACGGCATCCACGACCTGAACGCCGAGATCGCCGTGCTCGCGCGCGGAACGGGCTGGGACTTCATCCGCACCTACGGGATCCCGCACAAGCTCGACGCGGCGATCGACGTCGCCCGGGAGGGCGCCACCCGCGCGATCGACCTCGGCCGTGTCACGTACCGCGCCTGGGACGGCTCCGAGGCCGAGACCTGGTTCGCCAACGTCGCGAGCGCCGGGATGACGGGAGCGATCGCGCAGCGGGCGAACACCACCTCGAAGGCGCTCGGCGGCAAGGTCTCCTACCTCGCCGCCACGTTCGCGGTCTTTTCGAAATGGAAGGCGAGCGAGATCCGTGTCACCGTCGACGGCGAGACCCGGACGGCCAGGATGCACGACGTCGTCGTCGCGAACGGCCGCTGCTTCGGCGGCGGGATGCGGATCTGCCCCGAGGCTGAGCCGGACGACGGCCGCTTCGACGTGCTCACGATCGGCGACCTGACCAAGCGCGACCTGATCCTGACGCTGCCGAAGACGTTCTGGGGTGGGCACCTCCCCCATCCGAAGGCGGAGCTCCTGCACGGCGAGGTCGTGACCGTCGAGGCAGACGAGCCGCTGCCGCTCGAGCTCGACGGCGAGCAGCCGGGAACGACGCCGGCGCGATTCGAGCTCGTGCCGCAGGCCCTGCGGTTGCGCGTGCCGCGCTAGCTCTTCTTGGCGGACGAGGCTGCGGGCTTCTTCGCCGCGGGCTTCGAGGCAGCCGGCTTCTTCGAGAGGGTGTCGAGCTTCTTCTCCAGCTTCTCGACCCGCTTCTCCAGCGCGTCCAGACCACGGAGCCGCTTCTGCATCTCGTCGAGGCGCGTCTTGCTCTGGTTCATCATCTCGAGCACCTTCGAGCCGCCGGGGGCATCGGCGAGCTTGTGCAGCGCCTCCTCGCCGAGATCGGCGACGCGGGAGAGGATGTCCTTCGGCTGGGTGGCCTTCGCCATAGACCCAACCTTACTCCAGCGGAGCTTTCCGAAACACGCTTAGGCGGTAACAGTGACCGGCGTGCCCGCGAGCGCCCGGTCGAAGAGCCTGCGGAGCACGTCGTTGCGGACCCGGATGCACCCGTTCGAGACCGCCTCACCGACGAGGTCCGGCCGGTTCGTCCCGTGGATCGCGATTGGCCCGCCCTGCACCCAGCCGGTCAGCACCTCCGAGAAGGCGGAGATCCCGAGCGCGCCGGGGCCGAACGGCCCGGAGGGGTCGGTCGGGACAAGCCGCTGGTTCACGTAGTAGCGGCCGGTCGGCGTGGGCGTCGCGGCCGAGCCGATCGCGGCGGTTGCGACGAGGACTCGGCGGCCGCGGTCGTAGAGGGTGACGCGCCGGGCCGACAGATCGACGTGGATCCGGGTGGTCACGGCGGCGAGCTCGACACGCGAGGCCCGCACCCACCCCGTGATCCCGTTCGGCTTCACCGGCAGCTGGACGTGGAACCAGGTGGCCCGGCAGGAGGCGTCGACCCGCTTCGCGCGGACGGCGAGCACGGTCGGGACGCCGTTCACGTTCCGGGCGCCGAAACGCGCGACCGGGGCGCCGCCGGGCCGGCGGAAGGCGGTCACGGAGCCCGTGACGACCGCCGCGTAGCTGCGCACCGAGGTCCCGAGCGGCCTCGTCGAGCCGGGTTTGCAGGCGATTCGTACTGTCTTTTCCGCCCCGGCGACGTCTGAGTGACCGGGAGCGGCCGTGTGGCTCCCACCGCAGGCACTGAGCAGGAGCAGCGAGCAGAACGGCAGCAGGAAGCGCATGGAACCACGGTAGCGCTTCGATTAAGGGTTTGAAGCCACACAGACTTTCACAGAATTATCACCATTTCGGTACTTGCGTCGTCCACCGTTGTCCGTACCATGAAAGGCAGAATGAACGGCTTCCGGAAGCTTCCGCTGCACCGGCACACCGCCGTCGTCACGCACGCCCTCGGCCAGCAGGCGGGGATCCCCTATGAGGTGGAGCGCACGGTGTGCTCGGCCTGCCAGAGGATCCTCGACGAGCGGCCGTTGAAGCGCGCGGCGGCTTAGCGCGGTCCAGCCCGCCTGCCCCCGGCCTGGGTGCCGGGGCGGCCGCGCCGTTCCAGAAGACGCAGCTCCAGAACGCGCACGGTCTCTGCGAGCACCTCGCCGGCGCCCCCTTCGACCCGCACGTCGGCCTCGCCGTCGAGTGCGGTCGGGCCGCGGTTGACGATCGCGAGCGCGCCGCCCGTCCGGAGCGTCTCCAGGGGCAGGCCCGCAACCGGGTGCACCTCGAGCGTCGAGCCCACAACGAGAAGCAGACCGGCCTGGCGGCAGAGCTGGGCGGCCCGCTCGTACACCTTCTCGGGCAGCAGCTCGCCGAACATGACCACCCCCGGCTTGAGGGTGGCGCCGCAGTCGCAGGCCGGAAGCGGCAACCGCCCCCGCAGCTCCTCGGCGGCGACGGTGGCGCCGCAGGCGAGACAGGCGGCCTCCCGGATCGACCCGTGCACCTCGAGCACGTCGGCCGACCCCGCCGCGCCGTGAAGCCCGTCCACGTTCTGGGTGACGACGGCGCGGACGAAGCCGAGCTGCTCGAGCCGCGCCAGCGCGCGATGGCCGGTATTCGGCTCGGCGTCGGCAAGAACGGCGAGGCGGCTGGCGTAGAACTCCCAGACGCGGGCCGGGTCACGGCGGAAGCCCTCGATGCTCGCGACCTCGGCCGGGTCGTACTCCGCCCAGATCCCTCCGGCGGAGCGGAAGTCGGGGATCCCGCTCTCGGTGCTGATCCCGGCACCGGTCAGCACGACGCACGGCTGCCGGGTCTCGATCAGGTCGGCCAGTCGCGCCGCAGTCATCCCCTCATCGTAGGCTTGCGGGCGTGGACGGCTACCGCTTCTCGACCGAGGTCTCGGTCCGCTTCGCCGAGACGGACGCGCAGGGGATCGCTCACCACGCGTCCTTCGTCGTCTGGCTCGAGGTCGCGCGGGTCGCGTATCTCTCGGAGCACGCGGGCGGCTATCTCTCGATCCAGGCGCAGGGGATCGAGGCGCTGACGACCGAGGTGAGAGTCCACTACCGGCTCGCCGCCCACTTCGACGACCGGCTCCGGGTCTGGACGCGCTGTGTCGACGTCCGGGGGGCGCGCTTCCGCTACGAGTACGCGCTCACCCGCGGAGACGAGCTCGTCGCGGACGGCCACACCGCCCACGCCACGGTCGACGCAACGACGCGGAGGCCGACCCGTGTGCCCGGGTGGTTCGCGGAAGCCGTGGCCCGAGCCGAGACCGGCTAGCGGATCACCGGGCCGTCGGCCGCCGTTGCGCCCGGGGCGGGCGTCTCGGTCTGGCCCGGCTTGGCCGACTGGCCCGGCTTCGCGGGCTTGGCTGGCTCCGTCTCGGGAATCGGCTTCGGCTTCGTCCCGATGCGGACGATCTTCGGCTCGGACTGGTAGCTCGAGTACCACGTGTTGTCATGCAGCACCTGGCCGTCCTGCGAGCGCACGACCCGGTGGACACTCGTCGAGCGCGACGGCTGCCCGTAGCTCTCGACCGTTTTCTGGCCGACGAGGAGCTCCGGATCGGGCACCCTCTTGATCGAGGGTGGGCCGGTGATCGCGAGCGGGGACGCGCTCGTCTCGACGACCCGGTTCTGAGGCGAGCCGTAGAGGTTGACGGTCAGTGAGCCGGAGCCGACGAACGTCCTGACGAGGATCCACTTGTCGGTGTCGTTCGTGAACTTGAGGTCGAGGTCGGGGTAGTTGACCGTCGCGTCGCGCCCGAGCGGGTAGTGGCTGATGTAGAGCGCGTGGTTCGTCCGCGCCTCGATCTTGAGGCCCCCCTCGTACGCGGCGTTGAAGAGCGTGGTCGAGACCTGGCAGATCCCGCCGCCGAGCCCGTTCTCGAGCTCGCCGTTGATGATCACCGGTGCCTCCTCGAAGCCCTTCTCCGCCGTCCGCTCCCCGGTCGTCCCGTTGAACGAGAACGTCTTCCCGGGCCCGACGAGGGTGTTGTCGATCAGCTTGGAAACGAGCGCGACGTTGTGCAGCCGCTCCGGGATCCCGCCGTAGGTCGTGTAGTAGCTGCCGACGACCCCGGTGATCCCCATCGCGTTGGCCTCGGCGGTCGAGCGCTCGGGCGCCGTCGTCACGACTGCGAGCGGCGCGGTGCGGGCCCCGGGCGAGGTGGCGGCGGCGAGGATCGCCTTCGCGGTCTTGGTCACGTCGATCCCCAGCCCGGGCTTCGCCGGCACGGTCACGATCCCGCCGGAGACGACCTCCCAGGTCGCGTTCGCGGGCGCCCGCTCGACACTCTTCCGGAGCTTCGCGAACCAGGCGTCGGCGGCCGTGCCGGCGATCGCGAGCCGCGTCGAGCCGTTGTCGGGGAGGGAGAGCAGCTGGGCGATCCGCCAGCGCGGGAGCTTCCAGCGCGTCTTGCCGTACTCGAGGCGGACCGGGGCCGAGAGGGCGAGCCGCGCCTGGCGGGTCGCCGCCGAAAGGTCGGCGGTCGTCACCTTTGCCGGCTCGACGGTCAGCGGCAGCTCGACGGTGTTGCCACGGTCGAGCCGGGAGAGGGCGGCAACGATCGTGTCGGCCGCGGCCTTCCGGTCGAGCGAGAGGCCGCTCTGCTCCGGGACGAGCACGACCGAGAGCCCCCGGCGAACCAGCTTGGCCTCGACGTGGTGCCGGTCGATCTCGTCGCCGAGGCGGCTGAGCTTGTACTGGAGCGCGGCGGAGTAGGCCTGGACGGGCGGGACGATCTCGACCCCGAAGAAGCGGGCACCGAGGCGGCGGTAGCCTCGGATGGGGCCGAAGCCCCCACTCTCGTCAGCGGCCGTGGCAATCGCGGCCTCCCAGTCGGCCTCGACGCCGACCGTCGCGGGCTTGATCGAGAAGCGGCGCTCCTCGGCGGTGAAGACGACGGGCGTCTTGGCGACGGCTGCGGCGCGCTTCTCGAGCGTGCGCAGCGCCTCGGTGTGCGACATCCCGCCGACGTCGACCCCGTCGACCGCGATCCCACTGGCGAGGCGCTCCGTCGAGCCCGAGAAGGCGAGACCGACGAGGGCAGCGAGCACGAGAAGAAGCAGGAGAGCGGCCCCCAGCCAGCGCAGCGCCTGGCCGAAAGACCGGGTCGCCGCGGGCGCACGAACGGATGTCGCCTGAACGCGCAAGTCGGCAGTGTAGCCGCCGTTGCAGACGCCACAAGTGACGATTTCGTAAGCGTCTGGTGCGGAGCCGGAGAACTAGAAGACGAAGAGCTCGACGCCGCCGCTGACGTTCAGCTCGACGCCGGTGATGTACTTCGCGAGGTCGGAGCAGAGGAAGCAGATCGCGTTGGCGACGTCGTCGGGCTCGCCCGGCCGCTTCAGGACGGTGCGGTTGACGATCCGCTCGTTCATCTCCGGGTTGGCGAAGTTGAAGGCCTCGGTGCCGATCACGCCGGGCACGATCGCGTTCGCGGTGATCCCGTGCCGGCCGCCCTCGAGCGCCAGCGTCCGCGTCAGGCCGAGGATCCCGGCCTTCGTCGTCGAGTAGCTCGCCTGGCCGAAGCCGCCGAGCGTGCCCGCAACGGAGGCCATGTTCACGATCCGCCCCCACTTCCGCTCCTTCATGTGCGGCCAGACCGCCTGCGCGCAGTTGAAGCCGCCCGTCAGGTTGACGCGGAGGTCGCGCTCCCAGAGCTCCGG
>JBBQHQ010000074.1:0-12480 GCA_038324115.1 Gaiellales bacterium | reverse complement strand
CGGCCCGCGGGTCGCGCTCGTTGCCCACGGCGGCACCCCGCTCGCCGAGCTCGAGCTCCAGGGGCCCGTCACCTTCCTCCTCGGCGCGGAACGGGAGGGGTTGCCGGAGGCCATAGTTGCTCAGAGCGACGCTGTCGCGACGATTTTGCTCCCCGGCGGGGCCGAGTCCCTGAACGTGGCCGCGACCGGGGCGATCGCGCTCTACGAGCGGGCCCGGGGCGGCACAAAAACCTAAACATACATACGCTAAAGTGGGTCTAGATGTCGACGGTGACGGCCCACGATCCCCTGATCCAGCAGACGCTGCTCGGGGAGGCGGTGGACACGGGTCCGGCCGCCGTCTTTGTGATGGGCGAGGAGCGGAAGTACGCCGCCGTCAACGAGACCGCCTGCGTCCTCCTCGGCTACACGCGGGGTGAGCTGCTCGCGCTCCATCCCGACAAGGTCGCGCCGGGGGACGGGATCCAGTACGTGCAGGGCGGGTCCGGCGAGGCTGAGCTGCGGACGAAGGGCGGAAAGTCGGTTCGGGTCAGCTACCGCGTCGCCGAGACGACCGTGGCGCGGATGCCCTTCTGGGTCGCCGTCGTTCTGCCGCTCGACGACTAGCTACCAGGCGCCTCCACCGCCACCGCCGCCTCCACCGCCGCCGCCCCCGGAGAAGCCGCCGCCGCTCCCGCCAGACCCGGACGATGGAGGAGCGAGGGCGGAGCCGAAGCCCGCCGCGAGGTCGCCGATCCCGAGCGAGGTGGGGCCGGAGCCGAGGTCGCCGTAGGGGCCGATCCAGTAGAGCGAGCTTGTCTGGGCGAGCGCCTCGGGCATGTGCAGCTGCGCGCCCTGGAGGACCCGCTCGGCGATCCCGAAGGCGATTCCGTAGACGAGGTAGCGCTCCCAGAGCTCAAGGGTCGCCGGTGGCGCCTCCTGGAGGCGGGGGAAGTCGGTCAGATAGCGGCGGAATGCCTCCCAGCGCTCCGCCTCGGCCTCGGCGGCGGGCGCGCGCCGGCGCCAGAGCCGACGGTTCAGCGCCGCCCCGGCGAGGACGACGGCGTTCACGAGCGCGCAGACCGAGAGGGCGATCGCGACCACGTTGCCCCAGCGGGGCGCGAGCGCGTCGTAGGCGGAGGCGCTGCGCCAGAGCACCAGCGCACCGAGGACGCCGAAGAGCAGTGCGCCGGCGACGAGCACCTTCAACCCGTCGTTCCGGAACCAGCCCCGCGTCTTGATCGCGCTCCCGACCGAGGATTTGAAATCGGAGAACCGCTTCGAGTTGGCGACGCGATCCTGCTCGATCCGCTCCCGGAATTCCGAGAGCCGCTCGGGCCCCTTCGCGAGCACCCAGTCGATCACGCTGGCGACCGGGGCCTCGAACTCCTCCACGGGCGCCTCGACGTCGTCGAGGGTGAGCTCGAGGTCGGCGCCCTGCTGCGTCTTCAGGCCACCCCAGACCTTCCGCTCGGTCGTCACGGGCGTGGCCCGGTAACGCTTGCGCCGGATCAGGTCGAAGAGGGTCGCCGTGAACTCGAGCGAGCCCGGCTCGCCGCCCTGCGCGAGGAGCGCGGGGACGAGAGCCGGCTGCGTCTCGGTCGGCGGCTCCTGCTCGTACTCCCGGTCGTAGCCCGGCGCGTCCCGTTCGCGCCCGTAGAGCCACCAGACGACGGCGATCAGGAGCAGCGCCGGGAAGAGGGCGAGGGCGAGCAGCGTCCCCAGCGTCCGGGGCAGGTCGGCGAGCGCGTCGTCGATCTTCTTCCGGTCCCGCTCGAATCTCGCCGCATCTTCGCGTTCCTGCGCCACGATCGCGGTCAGGCCGGGACCGCCGACGACCTGCATCCCGGCGGTCGAGGAGAAGAAGCGGCGCGGGATCAGTGTCCGGAGCTCGACGAAGGTGTGGGGCGGGACGTCGAGGGCGCGCAGGGTGACGCGGCGCCCGCCGAGCGCGACGTCGCCCCGGACCGAGATCGGGTGGCCCCAGGCCCGCTCGACCGTGCCGGGCGCGAGCAGCGTCCCCGTCAGCCGGCCCAGGCCGACCTCCCACTCGTCGCCCCAGATCTTCAGGTTGACGTCGACCACGTCGTCGTATGCCTTCGCGAGCCCGCGCAGCCGGTAGTGGATCCGGAAGCGGCGATCCTCGGACAGCGCGGAGTAGTGCCAGACCACCCGGAGGGCCCCGTCGATCTGCTTCGTCCCGAAGGTGCCGGGGGCGCCGGCGGAGCCCAGCTCGGCGGAGGCGCCGTCCCGGTAGGCGGTATCGCCCTCCGAGACGAGCACCTGGTCGATCGTCTCGCCCGCGGCGAGCGGGATCTCGCGGAAGCCGCCGCTGAACGGCCCGTCGAAGCGGAAGGTGATGTTCTCGTCGACGAGCAGGCTGCCGTCCGTCCCGACCTGGACGACCACGTCCGCTGCCGGGAACGAGAACGATTTCGCCTCCGCGATCCCCGGCAGCGTCGCCGCCACGAGGAAAGCGAGGGCTAGAACGCGACGCGTGGTGCCTCCCGAGCCGCCTCTTCCGCCTCGAAAAAGTCGCGCTTGGTGAAGCCGAGGATCCCGGCGACGAAGACGGCGGGGATGGTCTGGATCGCGTTGTTGTAGGTGAGGACGGTGTCGTTGTAGACCTGGCGCGAGACGGCGATTCGGTTCTCCGTCTGGGCGAGCTCGTCCTGGAGCTGGCGGAAATTCTCGTCCGCCTGGAGCTCCGGGTACGCCTCTGCGACGGCGAGCAGCCGGCCGAGCGCCTGGCCGAGGATCCCCTCGGCGGCAGCCTGGTCGGCCGGCCCCTGCGCGGTCTGGGCCTGCGTGCGCGCGGCCGTGACCGCCTCGAACGTCTCGCGCTCGTGGCTCGCGTACCCCTTGACCGTCTCGACGAGGTTGGGGATCAGGTCGTAGCGCCGCTTCAGCTGCACCTCGATCTGGGCCCACGCGTTCTCGACCCGGTTCCGGAGCTGGACGAGCCGGTTGTAGAGGAGGGCGAGCGCCAGGAGCAGGAGCACGACTACCGCGAGCAGGATCCAGATCGCCATGCGCCGACCGTATCTGTACGGTGCTGCGGTGGCAATCACGTGCGGAGCGGACTCGTCCTGGCTGCAGTAGCCCGGATCAACCTGACCCCGGTCAAGTCGCTCGGGCTCGTGCACCCGGAGCGGGTCGAGCTCGCGCTCGAGGGCGCCGTCTCCGATCGGGACTTCTACCTCACCGATGGGGACGGTCGGCGGGTCGGCGGGCTCAAGCACAGCGCGCTCGTCCGGATCCGCCCCGAGTGGGACGGCGAGCGGCTCGCCCTCTTCTTTCCGGACGGCACGGTCGTCGACGGCGAGCCCGAGCTCGGCGCTGCGGTCGAAACCGACTTCTACGGGAAGCGAACGGTCACCGGGAACGTCGTCCGAGGCCCCTGGGCGGACGCGCTCTCCGATTACGTCTCCGCACACCTCTCTCTCGTCCGGGTGGACGAGCGCTCGCACGCGAAGGACATCGCCCCTGCGACGGTCGTCTCCGACGGCTCGCTCTCCGCGCTGGACGGCCTGGACGGGCGCCGGTTCCGGATGCTCTTCGAGCTGGAGGGCCTGCGTGCATTCGAGGAGGACGAGTGGGACGGCCAGCTCGTGCGGGCGGGCGAGGCGGTCGTGAGGATTGCCGGCCCGGTCCCGCGCTGCGCGGTCACGACCCAGGATCCGGACACCGGCGTGCGCGACCACGACACGCTCGGCGCAATCCAGGCGGTTCGTGGCCCCCAGGAGGGCGGGATCTACCTCGGGATGTACGCCGAGATCGTCCAGCCGGGCACGGTCGCCGTCGGCGACGCGGTCAGCCCGGCCTCCTAGCGACGAAGACGAAGTCCTCCTCGCCGCCGTAGGGGCGCCGGTCGAACCAGCCGTAGAGCTCCTCGACCTGGAAGCCGGCCCGCTCGAGCAGCCGCTGCCACTCGATCGGGGAGAGCCAGGCGAGCAGCATCGTCGAGGCCTCATCGCCGCGGCGCACGGAGAGCGTCAGCGTCCGCGCGCCCGCGTCCCAGTCCGCCCGCTCGAAGATCCCGGTCTCCCGCTCGATCCAGCGGCCGTGCGTCGCGTCCACGTCCTCCGTCCCCGGGGCGAAGACGTCGAAGACGAGGCGGCCGCCGGGCTCGAGCAGCGCCAGGCACGCCGCGAGCGCGCGCTCCCGGTCGGCCTCGGTCGTCATGTGCAGGAGCGAGCGGAACGGGACGAGGACGAGCGGGACGCGCTCGGGCACGGGCGGCTCGCGCAGGTCACCGTGCCGCAGGTCGACGAGTTCGGCGACGCCGGCCTCGGCTGCCCGTTCGCGGGCGACCTCGAGCATCCCGGCCGAGCGGTCGACCCCGATCACCAGCAGCCCCGCCCGGGCGATCGGAACCGTGATCCGCCCGGTGCCGCACGCCAGCTCGACGACGGGGCCGCCGGCCGCGAGCGCCTCCTCGACGTAGAAGTCGACGTCCTCGACGACGCTCGCGCTCCACGGGTCGTAGAGCCGCGCGATCGCGTCGTAGGGGGAACGATCGTCACTCATCCGGCACAGAGCCGTGACGGTCTCGTGACGATTTTCCCGATACGATCGCAGTGGGGTGGAGGAGTGGTGGCCCCCTTGGGTGAGCCTCTCACGCCGGCCTGCGAGCGACGTAGACGAACTCGGGGGAGCTTTCGCCGAACGGCTCCCGGGCGAAGCCGCCGTAGAGCGCCTCCAGCTCCAGCCCCGAGGAGCGGATCAGCCCGTCCCACTCGCTCCGGGTCGCCCACCAGAGTGAGATCGAGGGCCCGCTCTCGAGGGTCAGGTCGATCCGGTTGTCGTGCGGGACGTGCTCGACGAGGAAGCGGGTCTCGTCCCGCTCCTCCCACTGCCCGTGGTGGCTCGCCGCGAAGAACGGGTTGTAGACGAACGTGTTCCACGCGAAGCGGCCGCCGGGGCGCAGGTTGGCGGCGACCCGCTCGAAGACGCGGAGCTTGTCCGCCCAGGTCGGCAGATGCAGGAGCGAGCGGAAGGGGCACGTGATCAGCGCGGCGGGCTCGGCCAGCGTCAGCTCGCGCATGTCGGCCTCGTGCAGCTCCAGCTCGACGCCGGCCGCGTCGGCCCGCTCCCGTGCGACCGCGAGCATGGCCGGAGAGAGGTCGATCCCCACCACCTTCCTGCCGATCGCCCGCGCGACCGGGATCGCAACGCGGCCGGTGCCGACGGCGAGCTCTACCAGCGGCCCGTCTGCCTCGCGGGCCAGCTCGACATACCAGGCGATGTCCTCCGTCATGGGCGAGGACATGGCGTCGTAGATCGGCGCAAAGGGGTCGTAGGCGCTCACGAAGCCGATGCTACAGTCGCCCGCGTGGACGTCCCGGCGCTGGAAACCGAGGCTCTGGGCGCAATTGCGGCGGCCACGACGGTCGACGAGGTCGAGGAGGCGCGCCTGCGCTACCTGGGCCGGAAGGCCGAGCTGCCGCAGGCTCTGAGGGCCGTCCGAGACCGCGAGACCGGCATGGCGCTGAACGCGGTCCGGCAGGCGATCGAGAGCGCGCTCGAGGAGCGCCGCGGCGCCCTGGAGCGCGCCGAGCTCGACCGGCGCCTACGCGAGGAGCGCGTCGACGTGACGCTGCCCGGCGAGGAGCTCCACGTCGGCACGCTCCACCCGATCACCCAGGTGCGGCGCGCCGTCGAGGACGCATTCCTCGGCCTCGGCTACGAGGTGCGCGACGACCGCGAGGTCGAGACCGTCGCCTACAACTTCGACAAGCTCGGCTTCGCGCCCACGCACTCGGCCCGTTCGCCGCGCGACACCTTCTTCTTCGAGAACGGCACCGTCCTCCGAACCGAGACCTCGCCCTCGCAGATCCACATCCTCGAGGAGCAGGAGCCGCCGATCTACATGGTCTCGATCGGGCGCGTCTACCGTCGTGACGCGATCACCGCGACCCGCTACCCGATCTTTCATCAGTTCGAGGGGCTCGCCGTGGACAAGGGGCTGACGCTCGCCGACCTGAAAGGGACGCTCCTGCACGTGATGCGGCAGCTCTACGGGCCCGACCGGCGCGTCCGCTTCCGCACGCACTACTTCCCGTTCACCGAGCCATCGATCGAGCCGGACGTCTCCTGCGGGATCTGCGGCGGCGACGGCTGTCGCACCTGCAAGTTCTCGGGCTGGATCGAGATGGGGGGCGCCGGGATGGTCGACCCCGTGGTCTTCGAGAACGTCGGCCTCGACCCCGAGAAGTGGTCCGGGTTCGCTTTCGGCTGCGGGCTCGAGCGGACCGCGCAGCTCCGGCACGACATCCCCGACATCCGCGCCCTCTGGGAGGGCGACCTCCGCGTCCTGAGGCAGTTCTAGTGAAGGTGCCCGTCAGCTGGCTGCGCGAGTACGTCCCGGTCGAGATGCCGCTGGCCGAGCTGGCCACGCGCCTCTCGGTGACCTCAGCGGAGGTCGAGGGCGTCGAGCGCCGCGGTGTCGCGGACGACGGCGGCAACCTCGGCCTCTTCCGGGTCGGGAAGGTGCTGGAGGCGGCCAAGCACCCGAACGCGGACCGGCTCCAGCTCTGCCAGGTCGACCTCGGCACTGGCGAGCCGAGCCAGATCGTCTGCGGCGCCTGGAACTTCGGCGCGGGCGCGACCGTCGCCGTGGCCCTCCCCGGCGCCGTCCTCCCGAACGGCCTCCAGCTCGAGGTCCGGAAGGTGCGGGGCGAGGCGTCGAACGGGATGATCCTCGCGGAGGACGAGGTCGATCTCGGCCAGGATCACGACGGGATCATGCTGCTCCCCGAGGTCGAGCCCGGGACGCCGCTCGCGGACGTGCTCCCACTGAGCGAGACCGTGCTCACGGTCGAGGCGACGGGCAACCGGCCCGATCTGCTCTCGATCTACGGGCTTGCACGGGAGATCGCAGCGATCTACGACCTGGAGCTGGCGGCGTGGCCCGGCACCGACCCGGCACGCGCGGCCGACGAGCCCGTCCCGGTCGAGATCGATGACTTCGCCGGCTGCCCCCGCTACATCGGCCGGCTCTTCCGCGACCTCACGATCGGCCCCTCGCCCGTCTGGCTGAAGGCGCGGCTGCTCGCTGCCGGGATGAGGCCGATCTCGAACGTTGTCGACGTGACCAACTACGTCATGCTCGCGCTCGGGAGCCCGCTCCACGCCTTCGACTGGAAGACGGTCGCGAGCGGCAAGATCGTCGTCCGCCGGGCCCGGGGCGGCGAGACGATCCGCACGCTCGACGGCGTCGACCGCACGCTCGACCCCAGCGACCTCCTGATCACCGACGGCGAGCGCCCGCTCGCGCTCGCCGCAATCATGGGCGGCGAGGAGACCGAGATCGGCGAGGGGACGACCGAGGTGCTTCTCGAGGCCGCGAACTTCGAGCCGCACGGGATCTTCAAGACGTCCGAGCGGCTGCGCCTGCGCACCGAGGGCTCGAACCGCTGGGAGAAGGGCGTCGACCCGCACCTCGCCGAGCAGGCCGCGCGGATGGCGACGGAGCTGATCGTCGACCTCGCCGGCGCCTCGTGGGTGGGGGAGAGCGACGTCCACGCCGGCCTGCCCGAGCGGCCGGTCGTTCGCTTCCGGCCCGAGCGCGCGGATGCGGTCACCGGGATCGAGACGGCCCCCGCCGAGCAGGAGCGGATCCTCGCCAAGCTCGGCTTCGAGCGGCAGGGCGACGACGTGCTCGTCCCGACCTGGCGCGCCCGCGACGTGACCCGCGAGATCGACGTCGTCGAGGAGGTGGCGCGCTTCCGGCTGGAGGACGTGCCGTTCACGCTGCCGTACCGCCGGGCGATGTTCGGGACGCTGACGCGCGAGCAGGCGCTCCGCCGACGCGTCGAGGATGTGCTCGTCGGGCTCGGCTTCCACGAGACGTACACGCCGTCGCTGCTACCCGCCGGGGCCGAGGGCGCCTGGAGCCTGCCCGAGCCGATCTCCGTCGAGCTGACGACGCTCCGCACCTCGCTCGTCCCGAGCCTGGTCGAGGCCGCCCGGAGGAACACCGATGCCGGCGCGGAGCGGATCGCGCTCTTCGAGGTCGCCCGGGTCTACCACGAGGGCGCCGACCTGCCCGACGAGCACCGCCACGTCGCGGGGCTCGTCGAGGGCGGTTTCGGGCGCGCGAAGGGCGTGGTCGAGGCGATCTACGCCGCCCTGAAGGCCGAGCTGGACCTGGAGCGCGCGGAGGATCCACGCTTCCACCCCGGTAAGACGGCGCGCACCTCGGCGGGCCTCTTCGGCGAGCTCCATCCCGCACTCCTCGACGGGGAGTGGGGCGCGTTCGAGCTCGATCTCGCGCTGCTCTTCGAGGCGGCCGGCGGGCCGGTCGCCTACGAGGACGTGGTCAGCTTCCCGCTCGTCCGCCAGGACATCGCGGTCGGCGTGGCCGAGGACGTGGAAGCGGGCGCGCTCGTCGCGGCCGCCCGGGAGGCGGGCGGCCCGGAGCTGCGCGAGGCGCGCGTCTTCGACGTCTACCGCGGCGAGCAGCTGGGGGAGGGGCGGAAGTCGGTTGCGATCCGGCTCGCGTTTCAGTCGTCCGACCGAACCCTCTCAGACGAGGACGCGGCCGAGCTCCGGGGCAAGATCGTCGCGGCCCTCGCCGACCAGTTCGGCGCCGAGCTCCGCGCCTAACCACCGTCCGTCATCGAACCCGCGGGCTCCGGAGGAGCCCCTTCAGGGGTCTTCGCGCGGGGCGTCCGCCGTGAGGCGGATGTCCCGCTTGCGGGAAACGAGGAGCCCCTTTAGGGGTCTTCGCGCGGGTCGTCCGCCGTGAGGCGGATGACCCGCTTGCGGGAAGCTACAGCGAGGAAGGAGCTAGGCGGTCGGCGAGCGCCTCGAGCACGCGGAGCTGGATCCGCGGCGAGTGGTCGAGCAGGGCCCGGAAGCTGTTGGCCGTGATCACGAGTAGTTGGGAGTCCTCGGTCGCCGTCACCGTCGCCGTCCGTGGCGAGCGGGAGACGAGTGCGATCTCGCCGAAGAAGTCACCGGGGACGAGCGTGTTCACCTTGCGGCCGTTCCGGCGCACGTCGGCACCGCCCCTGACGAGCACGAAGAACTCACGGCCGCTCTCGCCCTCTTCCGTCAGCACCTTGCCGGCCTTGACGTCGATCTCGTCCGCGATCATCGCGACCTCCGAGATCTCCGAGCGCGAGCAGCGAGCGAAGAGCGGCACGCTCGTGATCGCGTTCATCTTGGCATTCTTCGCGAGGCCCATGGCGCGACTCTATGGCATTCGGTCGGTCAGTCCAACCGCCCAGGCGACGCTCAGCCGCGGCGGCTCGGGCGGATCAGCCCCGCGTTCTCACCGCCCGAGGCGTTGAGCTCGGCCTGGCGGTCGAGCTCGGAGTTCAGCTCCGCCCCGAATAAGAGCGCGAAGGCCGAGTAGTTCAGCCAGAGCAGCAGCACGATCCCGCTCGCGAGCGCGCCGTAGGTCTTCGAGTAGGAGTCCGAGAAGCTCGTGTAGAGCGAGAAGAGCCCGGAGAGCGCGAGCCAGCCGACGGCGCCGACGACCGAGCCAGGCGTCAGCCACTTCCACGCTCGAGTCTCGAGGTTCGGAGCGAGGTAGTAGACGAGCGCGAAGAAGAGCAGGATCCCGCAGAAGGCGAGCGGCCAGCGGGCGAGGTTCCAGACGAGGTCGAAGGCGCCGCCGAGCTTGGCCTTGCTCGCAATTGCGTTCCCCAGCGGGCCGCCGAAGACGATCAGGAGCAGGAGCGAGGCGAGCGTCAGACCTGTGAGGACGACGAGCAGTGCCGCAATCAGCCGCTTCTTCCAGAACGCGCGGGTGTCGACCTGGTCGTAGGCACGGTTGACGGCCTTGACCACGGAGCCCATCGCCCCGCTCGCCGCCCAGACGGCGCCGGCGGCGCCGACCAGGAACGCGACGATCGAGGTTCCCTTCGAGGTCTCGCTCTGCAGCGTGTCGATCGTCGTCAGGACGGCACCCGGGGCGATCGGGGCCAGGAAGTCCTTCAGCGCGGAGAAGGCCCCCACGAGGTCGAGGAGCCCGACGAGGAAGACCATCGCCGGGAAGAAGGCGAGGAGCGAGCTGTACGCGATTTGCTGGGCGAGGCCCATGCAGTCGTCGTCGAGGAAGCCCTTGAAGGAGCGCTTGAAGACCGCGAGCCACTCGCCGCGGGACAGCTTCTCGGGCCCCGCGGGCGTGCGCCCGACCCGGGCCTCGGTCGCCACTAGCGGTCGCGGCCCTTCCGCGCCAGGAAGCGCATCGAGGCGCCGATCCCCCCGGCGAGGAAGAATCCTGCGCCCATCGCCCCGGCCGCGACGACGGGGAGCTTGGCGCGGAGCTTGCCGGCGACGTCGGTCGCGGCGCCGAGCCCGTCGCGCAGGTCCTCGACGGCGTGCGCGAGCTGCTCGCGCTCGGCCTCGATTTCGCGGCGGATCGTCTCGGGCGTGCGCCCGTTCAGGCTGCTAGTGGCCATTCGACTTCAACGCCTCCGTGGTCAGCTTGGCTTCCTTGATCGCCTGCTCCGGGACCGGCGGCGTCCCATTCTTGATCCGGCGCAGCGCGAGCAGGCCGAGGATTCCTGCGAGTGCGAAGAGCCCGGCAGTGACGATGAGAAGCGCGAGCCAGGTCGCGAGGAAGAGGGCGAGCGCCGCGGCGATCGTCGCGAATGCGAAGCCGAGGCCGTAGAGGGCCACGAGCCCCGCGCCGATCCCCAGGCCGAGCCCTGCGCCGAGCGAGCCGACCTTCTTCTTCAGCTCCAGGCCGGCGAGCTCCAGCTCCAGCTTGGCGAGCGAGCTCGCGTGCTCGGCCACCTGCTTGGCAGCGTCGCCGACGCCCGGCTTGGCCGCGCCGTCGATCCGGTTGTGCTCAGCGACGGGGGTGGGCATGGCCCCTCCAGTCGATCGCCTTCGCGAGCAGGGTGCCGAGGCCGAACGCGGCTCCGGCGACGAGGAACGGGTTCGGGCCCTTCTTCTTCGACGCCCGGGGTGCATGCTGCGGGCCGGAAGGGGCGACGGGCCGGCGAGGCTGGGCCGATCCCGCGGGCCGGTCCTTCGGCAGCTCGCCCTTGGCGCGCGCCACGATCAGGGAGGGCTTCAGCTTGCGCAGGAACGCGGCATCGTCGGCCAACTCGCCCGCGACCTTGTCCCCGACTCCGCCCTTCTCGGCGGCCTTGTCGGCAAGCGCGTCCAGCTTGTCCGCGCCCTTCTCGACCGCTTTGTCGCCCTTCGTCATTTCTTCGCCGGCGGTTGCTCGCCGGTCGCGACCTGCCAGATCCCGGAGGCCGCGCGCCGCGCCGCCATCGTCGCGGCCGCTCCGATCGCGCCGTAGAGCCCCATCCAGAGTGCTTTTCTCAACATGCACTTCTCGTTGCCACGCCCCCGCTTCTGCAAACGTTCTGAGTACGTTCCCCGCATGCATCCGGACTCCCGAGCCCTCCCGAAGGCCGAGCGCCAGCGCCTGATCGAGAGCATCGTCACCCGCCGGCGCGTCGGCACCCAGCACGAGCTCCAGGATGCACTCGCTGCGGCCGGTTGCGAGGCCACCCAGGCGACGCTCTCCCGCGACCTACGGGAGCTGGCCGTCGAGAAGATCGAGGACGAGCTGGGGCGGCCGCGCTATGTGCTGCCCGGCCGGCCGAGGCGCGATCCCCGCGCGGCCCTGACGGCGGTGCTCGAGCAGTACGCCCGCGAGCTCGTCGCGGCCCAGAACATCGTCGTGATCCGCTGCGCGCTCGGCTCTGCCCCGGCGATCGCCCGCGCGCTCGACCGCGTCCGCCACCCGCTCGTCGTCGGCACCCTCGCCGGGGACGACACGTGCCTCGCGATCGCCGCGAGCGGCGAGGACGCCGAGGCGCTCGTGCGCGAGCTGAGCTAGCCCGAGGAGGGTGGCTCGTCCTCGAGCGCGTCGACGGCGGCGGCGTCCAGATCCAGCTCGACGCGGCCCTCGAAGATCGACGCGACCCGCTCGGATGGGACGTAGGTGTCCCGGCTGAGTAGGCCGTGGCTGACCATCAGCCCGTTGAAGATGTCGCTCTCCGAGTCGCCGACGACCTCGGCGATCTTGCCGAGCTCGCCGCCGTCCCGGTCGAAGACGCTCCAGCCGTGCTCGATCATCACCCAGGCGACGGGATCGGCGTTCATACGGCCTTCCCGCCCACGCGCCAGACCGGTCCCTGGGTGTCCACGTTGTGCGTGTCCGAGAGGGCCCGGAGGATCGTCACGTCGGCGGGGATCTCGATCTCGTCCAGGCGGGCGAGGCAGCGGCCGACCATCTCCGGCGAGGCCCCGTAGCCGAAGCGGCGGGCGACCCGGAACGTGAAGGCGGAGCGGCCCTGCACGCGGTACGGGTTGAGCGGGGCGAGCATCAGCGCGCCGCGGTCGAGATGGTCGCTGGAGGTCAGCTCGACCTCGCAGAGCAGGTCGCTCCAGTCGAGCGGGAGCGTCCGGAGTGACGCGGCCCAGCCGGCCGCGGCCGACGTCGTCGGAGCGGCCTGCGGCTCGGGCGCGGAGACGGTGTCGACGAGCCGCAGCGTCCCGCGGATCCCCTCGCCCTCGATCCGG
>JBBQHQ010000073.1:0-12501 GCA_038324115.1 Gaiellales bacterium | reverse complement strand
TCGAGCTCGAAGAGCAGGTCGAGGAGGACGGTCTCCTCCTTCTGGAACGAGCACGCGAGTGCGAGCCGCGGCTGGAGGTGCTCGACGACCGTGGCGAGGAGCTGCTGCGCGGAGAGCTGTTCCGCGGCGCCGCTCGAAACCAGTTCGGCGATCGCGCCGGGAGTCGTGGTGGAGGCTGCCATTTGCCGGAATCGTAGCGAAGTTCGCATAAACGACGCTAATCGACAGTATTAGCCTTGAGCGTGTAACCTCAGGCCCGTGGATTGGAAGCTCTCGCTCGCCGGGCTCTTCGTCGGCGCCCTCGTCGGGATGACCGGGATGGGCGGCGGATCGCTGATGACGCCGATGCTCGTCTTCCTCTTCGGCTTCAAGCCGACCGTAGCGATCGGAACGGACATCCTCCACGGGGCCGTCTTCAAGTCGTTCGGCGCCGTCCGGCACCGGCAGCTCGGCACGGTGCACGCCCGGCTGACCCTCTGGATGCTCGCCGGCTCGGCGCCCTTTTCGCTCGTCGGCGTCGCCCTCTCGACCTGGCTCGAGCATCGCTACGGCGCCGGCTTCGAAGACGCCGCCGGTGTGATCCTCGGCGGGGCGCTGATCGCCGGCGGGGCCGGCTTCGCGCTGAAGACGTTCGTCGAGGGCCGGCCCAAGAGCGACCTCCCCTTTCTGCTCGAACGTAGGGACAAGCGGATCGCGCTCCTGCTCGGCGTCAGCGGCGGCTTCGTCGTCGGCCTGACCTCGGTCGGCAGCGGCACCTTCTTCGGGCTCGTGATGCTGCTCGTCTTCCCGCTCACGGCGGTCAAGATCGTCGGCACCGACATCTTCCACGCGGCCGCTCTCCTCTGGGTCGCGGGCGCGGGGCATCTCGTCGCCGGTAACGTCGACCTCGGCGCGATGGGCTCGCTGCTCGTCGGCTCGATCCCGGGCGTCCTGCTCGGGAGCCAGGTCTCGATCAACCTGCCCGAGCGGGCGCTGCGGTTCGGGCTCGCGACGACGCTGACGCTCTCCGGGCTGAAGCTCGTGAACCTGCCCTACGCGGAGGTGCTGATCGTCGTCGTCCTCGGGATCTGGGCGCTGCTGCTGCTCGCCACTGGGGCCCGCGTGCTGGTCAGACGCCGCGCGCGCCAGGAGCCGGCTGAGGCGGCAGCGGGCACGAGACGAACGCCCGACCCCTGAGCAGGTGGCCCAGCTTGAACGCCTCGCAGCCGGCGCAGAAGCCGGTGGCGGCCGCGAGGAGCGCGAGCACGGCGACGAGCGAGCCGAGCACGATCCCGACGCCGTGGAGGCCGAGCAGGAACGCGAGCGTCGCCGACCCGAGGAAGATCGCGCCGACGAGGTTCGCGAAGCGGGGTGGGCGCGAGTCCTCGAGCGGCCCCTCGCCGAAGCGCGGCTGGACGAGCTCGAAGTAGGCGACGCAGGCCAGGCAGACCCGGCGGCCGAAGGTCAGGCCGAGCGCGAGCTGGAGCCCGACGATCGTCAGCAGCCACCACGGCCCGACGGTGATCGCGGCGAGCGAGACGAGCCCGACCACGGCCTGGTTGAAGCGCGGCGCGCGTGCGTCGATCACGGTCGTGTCGCGGTAGGGGTCGGCGCTTCGCTTCATTCTGGATAGTTATAGCGAATGCCGAGACACCTAAACTGCACGGGGCTGTGGCACGCATCGCCTCCACCGCGCTCGTGGTCGCGCTGCTCGCGGCGACTGCCGCGGCGTTCGCCCTCACCGAGGGCCTGAAGCTTGAGCGGAGCCCGATCTTGGGGACGGCGGTCGCCAAGGTCTTCTCCCCGGTCTGCGGCTGCGAGACGGGCACTGCCTCGATCGCGTTTCGTCTGCGCAAGCGCGACACCGTCGCGGTCTCGATCGTCGACCGCCGCGGCAAGGTGGTCGACACGATCGTCGCCGGCAGGCGCCTCAGGCCCGGCCGGGTCGAGTTCAGCTGGGACGGGCTGCAGCCCGACGGGACGCCGTACCGCCAGGGCAACTACCGGCCCCGGGTGCACCTGCGCGACGCCCACCGGACGATCGTGCTCCCGAACCCGATCGCGCTCGACGTGACGCCGCCGCGCATCTTGGCCGCGGACGTGGCGCCGGAGGTGATCTCGCCCGACGGCGACCGGCGCGGCGACGCGGCCCGCGTCACCTACCGGCTCTCCGAGCCCGCCCGCGCGCTCCTCTACGTCCGAGGGACGAAGCGGGTCGAGCAGCGCTTCGCCCGCGAGCGGGACTCGCTCGCCTGGTACGGCCGGGTGAACGGGAAGCCGGTCCGGCGCGGGCTCTACCCGCTCACGCTCCGGGCCCGCGACCCGGCGGGCAACCTCGGCGAGCCCGTTCCCGTCGGGCGCCTCACCGTTCGCTACGTCACGCTCGGCCGCGACCGGATCGTCGTCCGGGCCGGTACCCGGCTGGCCGTGCGCGTGTCCGCGGACGCGGCGCGGATCCGCTGGCGCCTCGGCGGCAGGGCGGGGACGGCCGAGCCCGGCACTCTCGTCCTCCGTGCCCCGGAGCGGCCCGGCCGTTACACGCTCTTCGTCAGTGCCGCCGGGCACGCCGTGCGCGCAGCCGTGATCGTGCAGGCGGCTCCGTGAGCGAGCTCGCCCGCGCCGCAGGCCCGCTGGCGTGCGCGGGCCTCGCGCTCCTCCTCCTGGCGCCGCGTCGCGAGCTGCGGCTGGCGGGGCTCGGTGCCTGGGCGGCGGGGCTGGCCGGCCTCGCCGCCTATCTCGCGCCGTCCGGGAAGACGCAGCTGCTCGTCGCCGGCGTCCTGGGCGGCGCCGTCCTCGCCGCGGCCGGCGCGGTGGCGCTCCGCCGCTTCCCGTGGGCGCTGCCGCTCCTCGTCGTCGCCTCACTCCCCGTCCGGATCCCGCTCGACCTCGGCACCGAGGAGGCGAACCTGCTCCTGCCCCTGTACGCGGTCGCCGGCGCCTACGCGCTCCTGCTCGGCTGGGAGCTCGTCCGTGGCGACCCGCGCGCCCGCGAGCTCGGCGCGGTGGCGCTCCCGCTCGCGGCGTTCGCCGGCTGGACGGGGCTCTCGCTTCTCTGGACGAACGACCTGCGTCAGGGCGCGATCTTCCTCGCGGCCTTCCTGCTCCCCTTTGCGCTGCTCGCGATCGGGATCGCGCGGCTGCCCTGGGATCGTGCCTGGCTGCTCGCGCTCTTCGGCCTGCTCGCGGGGACGGCGCTCGCGTTCGCGGGGATCGGGATCGTCCAGTGGGCGACCCGCGACGTCTTCTGGAACCCGCGCGTGCAGGTCGGGAACGCCTACGCCCCGTTCTTCCGGGTCAACTCCGTCTTCTGGGACCCATCGATCTATGGCCGCTACCTCGTCGTGGCGATCCTCGCCACGCTGGCGCTGATCCTGCTCGGGCTACGCACGCGCTGGCTGGTGGCGGCGATCGTGCTCACGGCGGCGACCTGGGTCGGCCTCCTCTTCTCGTTCTCCCAGTCCAGCTTCGCCGCGCTGATCGTGGGTGTGCTCGCCGCGGCGACTCTCATCTGGCGGGCCTGGGCCGCCGCCGCGCTAGCGCTCGTCTCCGTCGTCCTCATCGCCGTCGGCTTCGCCACCCCACAGGTCCGCCACGAGCTGCTGCAGAAGTCGCGGGCCGGGCTGAACAAGGCGACGAGCGGCCGCGCGGGCCTCGTCTCGAACGGGATCCGGATCGCGGTCGCCCACCCGGTCGGCGGGGTCGGTGTCGGAGGCTTCAAGCGCGCGTACGCCGACCGGACGGGGCTGCGCGGTCAGGAGCCGAAGAAAGCAGCCTCCCACTCGACGCCGGTCACGGTCGCCGCCGAGAGCGGCCTCGTCGGCCTTGCCCTCTTCGGCTGGCTCGGGTTCGCGGCGCTCCTGCCGCTCCTCCGGGGGCTTCACCGCACCGATGGAGGCCGCCTCGCGCTCGTCGTGGGGCTTACGCTAGGCGCGATCGCCGTGCACAGCCTCTTCTACAACGCGCTCTTCGAGGACCCGACCACGTGGGGCCTGCTCGGCCTCGGCGCGCTCGCGCTGCGCCGCCAGGCGGAGGAGCAGGCGTGATCGAGGGCTGGAAGCGCGTGCTCGTGCTCGCCCCGCACACCGACGACGGCGAGTTCGGTTGCGGAGGCACGATGGCCCGGCTCGTCGAGGCCGGCGTCGAGGTGCACTACCACGCCTTCTCGATCGCGACCCGTTCGCTCCCCGAGGGCTTCGCCCCCGACACGCTCGCCCGCGAGGTCAAGGAGGCGACCGGCGAGCTGGGGATCCCCGAGTCGTGCCTGACTGTGCATGACTTCGACGTCCGCACCTTCCCCGAGCGCCGCCAGGACATCCTCGAGCTGCTCGTCCAGATCTGGGAGGACCTGAAGCCGGACGCGGTCTTCCAGCCCTCGCACCACGACGTCCACCAGGATCACCAGACGATCGCGCAGGAGGGCCTCCGCGCCTTCAAGCGCACGACGGTGCTCGGCTACGAGATCCCCTGGAACAACTTCGACTTCTCCTACGGCGCCTACGTCTCGCTGACGAAGGAGCAGATCGAGCGCAAGGTCGCCGCCTGCGAGCGCTACGCCTCGCAGCAGCACCGGCGCTACGCGAACGCCGAGTACATCTGGAACCTCGCCCGCGTCCACGGGATCAACGTGAACCGCGACTACGCGGAGGTCTTCCAGGTCTACCGGATCGTCGCCTAGGCGGCGGCGGGCGGCGGCGACCAACGACGCGTGAGCAGGCCGGTAGGATCGGCCTCATGCTTCGTCTCCGCCGGACGATCGAGCGGGCCGCCGGCCATCCGTGGTTCGGGTTCGCAGTGATAGCGCTCGTCCTCGTCCTGCTCGCCTTCCTGGTGCTGCACGTCGTGGAGCACGTCCTGCTCGGCCCAACGTCGCTCGTCTGCGCGTTGATCGCGGTCGCGTTCGTCCTCCGTCTCCTCGCCGGCCCGGGCCGACCGCGCTCCCTCCCCGCCCGGCGGGCCGCCGGCCGGGCCCCTCCCCGTCGCGGGAGGTGCCCCGTCACGGTGGCTCGACCGATGTTCATCCCGCTCAGATCCTGACGCCGGCGCGCCTCCGGCGCCTCCCGTCCCTGAGCCGACGCCCGCAGCAAAACGGCGCGTCCGAACGAAAGGTTGAGAGAGATGCAGCATTTCAGGCGCGCTTCCATCCTGATCGTCCTCGCCGGCGTGGCCCTTCTGGGCGCCACCGCCTGCGGCGGCGGAGGTGACTCCCAGAGCAGCGGCACACCGACCGGCGATGCCTTCGACCAGGCCTTCATCGACGCGATGGTCCCGCACCACGAGTCGGCGCTCGAGATGGCGAAGGCTGCGAAGACCGCCGGGTTGACCCAGCCCGACCTGATCGCGGTCGCAGACGCGATCCTCGCCACCCAGCAGAGCGAGATCGACCGGATGAAGGAGTGGCGGCAGGAGTGGTTCGGCTCGAGCGAGATCGACCCGGACGGCGCGGCCGCCCTCGGGCTCTCCGACGACGAGATGGGGATGAGCATGGCGCACGGCTCCGAGTCCCTGCTCGAGTCCGGCGACGTCGACACCGAGTTCGCGCAGTTGATGATCACGCACCACAACGGGGCGGTCGCCATGGCGCAACTCGCCGAATCGCATGCCGGGCACGAGGAGCTGAAGCAGCTCGCACGTGAGATCGTGACCGCGCAGGAGCGCGAGATCGCGGTCATGAGCAAGCATGCATCCGGAATGAACCATGGTTGAGGAGGCGTGCTGAGCATCCGCGGAGCGTCATCCGGGGCGCTGGTCGCGCTCGTCGTCGGGATCCTCGCGGGCTGCGGCGGCGACGATGCGCCGGAGGTCTTCCAGGGCATCCCCGTGGCCGAGCCCGGGCCCGTGCACGTGCACGGGCTCGGCTACGACGAGCAGGCCCGAACGCTGTACATCGCCACGCACACCGGCCTGTGGAAGCTGCCCGACGGGGAGCGGGAGGCCGTCCGGGTCACCGACCGGAGGCAGGACACGATGGGGTTCACAGTCGTCCGGCCCGGGCTCTTCCTCGGCTCGGGGCATCCGGACGCGCGTGAGGCGGATCCCGACGTCCCGCCGCTTCTCGGCCTGATCCGGTCGACGGACGACGGCGAGAGCTGGGAGCGGGTCTCGCTGCACGGCCGGGCCGACCTCCATGTGCTGCGAGCCGCGGGATCCCGGATCTACGGTTTCGACGCGACGCACGAGCGGCTGCTCCGGAGCGTGGACGGTGGCCGCTCGTGGACGCGGGCGGGAGTGCCCGAGCCCCTGATCGACCTGGCGATCGATCCGGCGGACCCGCGGCATCTCCTCGGCTCGGGCGAGGTCGCGCTCCACGAGTCGACCGACGCGGGCCTGACCTGGTCCGTCGCGGCGGCCCGGCCCGGCTACCTGGCCTGGCCGAGGACGGGGCGCCTCTACCTCTTCGCCCCGAACGGTGACGTGCTCCGCTCGTCGGGCCCGGCCGGCCGCTTTCGCCGGGTCGGGAGCGTCGGCGATCTCCCGCACGCGGTGCTCGCGGCCGGTGACGTGCTCTTCGCGGCACTCGAGGGCGGGACGATCGTGAGCTCCGACGACGGTGGCAGAAACTGGCGGGCACTGTTCACGCCGTGACCGTCATCGAGCTCGCCGAGCGCGGCCGACCGGTGCATCGGCTAGGATCGGACGCTTGCTGAGGCTTCGCCGGACACTCGAGTCCGGGCTCCGTCACCCGATCGCGGGCCCGCTGCTCCTCCTGTTGCTCGTCGCTCTCCTCGCCTTCGTGGTTTTCCACGTGGTCGAGCACGGCATCTCCGGCGACGTCTTGGCCTGCGTGGTGCTCGCGTCGGCCGCGCTCGGGCTCGTGCTGGTGCGGCCCGCCCGGGCATCAGGTCGGCGATCTTCGCTGCTCACGCCGGGGCGGGCGCCGCCCGTCCTCGGCGCTGCCGTCGCCCGCCGGCCGCCGATTCCGTCGCCTGGCTTCTTCTCTCCGCTGCGGGCCTGAGCCGCGCCGCGCCCTTCGGGCGCCCGCCGCTCATCACCCCGCCGAGAGAAGGAGATCAGACAGTGAGAACGACAACCCGCTTCGACGAACGAGCAACATTCGCGCGACGGTTCGCCGTCACCGCGGCTGCCGCGTCCCTCGTGGCCGTCTGCCTGCTCCTCGGCTTCGCCCGCTCTGCGGCCGCAGAGCCCTCGATCGACGACAAGCGCGCCCGGGCCGAGGCGATCCTCGCCCAGGTGCAGGAGCTGGACGCCGAGGTCGGTGCCGCCGCCGAGCGCTACAACGGAGCCAACTACCGTCTCACGACGCTCGCGGACCGCCTCCGGGTCGCAAAGGCCGATCTCGCGCGATCGCGCGTCCTGCTTCGCTCGGCTCGCTCGCGGGCGAGCGACCGGCTCGTTCAGCTCTACGTCGAGGGAGAATCCGGCGGAGCGCTCGACCTGATCCTCGGCGCCGAGACTCTCGCCGACGTGATCGACCGAGTCGACACCGCCGATCGTGTCGCCGCGCAGGATGCCCGGCTCGTGGAGGACGTCCAGGCGCTCGGGCGCCGGACCGAGAAGCGACGGGTGCAGATCTCAGTCTCCCACCGGCGCCAGAGCGTGCTCGTGGGGAAGCTCGCGTCCGAGCGGGCCGCCATTGAGCGCAGTCTTGTCGCCCGCAAGTCCCTGCTCGGCTCGGTCCAGGCCGAGGTGCGCCGCCTCGAGGACCAGGAGCGGGTCAGGCAGGCTCAGCTCCGGCGTCGTGCGGCCGCAGAGCTGGAGCGGCAGCGGACTCTCGCTGTCGCACAGGCCTCACGGTTGCAGCCGTCGGCCTCGCGGCTGGCGAGCCCGGATCAGCCTCCGCCCGGTGCGGATCCGACCGAGACCGAGTCGCCTCCGGCCGAGCCGGAGCCGACGCCGTCGTCGCCTCCGCCGGCGCCGCCCGCGGACGCCGGCAAGGGCGCTCAGGCGGTCTCGATCGCGATGCGCTACCTCGGGATCCCCTACCGCTGGGGCGGAGCGTCGCCTTCGAGCGGCTTCGACTGCTCGGGGCTGACGATGTACGTCTTCGCGCAGATCGGCGTGTCGCTGCCGCACTACGCGGCCGCTCAGTTCGGACTCGGCCGGGCAGTCTCGAAGAGCGAGCTCCAGCCGGGCGACCTCGTCTTCTTCCGCGGCCTCGGGCACATGGGGATGTACATCGGAGGCGGCAACATGATCCATGCGCCGCGAACGGGCGACGTGGTCAAGATCAGCAGCCTCTCGGAGGGCTACTACGTCTCGAACTGGGTCGGTGCCCGAAGAGTTCTCTGAGGGGCGGTGATGAGCGTGCCGCGGATCACCGTCGTCGGCTCTGCGAACGTCGACCTCGTCGCCCGCTGCGCTCGCCTGCCCGCGCCCGGGGAAACGATCGGCGACGCGGTCTTCGCGCGGATCCCCGGGGGCAAGGGGGCGAACCAGGCCGTTGCCGCCGCTCGGCTGGGGGCGCAGGTCGCCTTCGTCGGCCGCGTCGGCGCGGACGCGCTCGTGCTCGACTCGCTCCGGGCCGAGGGGATCGACGTCTTCGGCGTCCACCGCGACGACGGCGAGAGCGGCGTCGCGCTGATCCTGGTCGACGACCAGGGCGAGAACGTGATCGTCGTCGCGCCTGGCGCGAACGGTCGGCTCGACCCCGACGACATTCGGATCGGCGAAACCGACGCGGTTCTCTGCCAGCTCGAGATCCCCGTCGAGGCGGTCTTCGCGGCCGCCGCCGCCGCGCCGTACTTCTGTCTCAACGCCGCCCCGGCGCTCCCAATGCCTGCCGAGCTGATCCGCCGGGCCGACCTCGTCGTCGTCAACCGCTACGAGCTCGACGCGCTCCCAGAGACGCCTCGCCTGACCGCCCTCACGCTGGGGGCCGAGGGCGCCGTCCTCCTCGAGCGCGGCACGGAGGTCGCCCGCGCGAAGCCGCCGAAGGTCGACGCCGTCGACGGCACCGCCGCGGGCGACGCGTTCTGCGGCGCCCTGCTCGTCTCGCTGCTCGAGGGCCGCGACCGCGAGGACGCGCTCCGCCGGGCCTGCGTCGCGGGCGCCCTCGCCGCCTCCCGCCACGGCGCGCAGCCCTCGCTCCCGACTGCGGCCGAGGTCGACGCGGTCTAGCCGTTCTCGCGGAGGTCGCGCTCCGCGCGCTCCCAGTTCTCCCGCGGCGAGCCGCCCTCGCCGGACTCGAAGATCTCGTAGGCGCACTTGGCGATCGCGTCGTAGCCCGGGCCGCCCTCCGCCGCCTCGTCGTCTTGGGCCCGCGTGTCGGTCTCGCTCGTGTCCCGCTCCTCGTCGAGCGGAATGCTCTCGGACATACCCCCTCCCTCGTGTCGCTGACAGGTTGGTTGTCTCCTCTCCGAGGCAGGTAAAACGCCGTTCGAGCAGAATCCGGTTTCCCCCGACGCTCGCCCGGCCGATAGGGAGATCATGCAGACCGCGATCGCGACCCTCCGAGTCGTCAATCTCGTCCTCTTCGCCCTCGCGGCGATCGTCGCAATCCGCCAGTGGCGGCGCCAGGAAGGGCACCGCAGCGGGCTCTGGGCGGCGCTCGCGTTCCTCGCGCTCGGCATTGTCGTCGTCCTCGGCCGACTCGTGCCGGAACGTCCGGACGCGCTCCACGAACACATTGCGCAGCGGATCGACGTTGCCCTCTTTCTCCTCTTCCCCTACCTCCTCTATCGCTTCACGACCGCCTTCCGGGCGCCCACGCTGCGGATGGAGCGACTGCTCGCCGTGATGACGGTCGTCCTGCTCGTCGCCACGCTCTCGCTGCCGTACTACCCGGCGACGGGGGAGCACCGCCCCTGGTGGTTCCTCGTCTATCTCGGTGTCTTCCTCGTCCACTGGACGATCCTCTCCGTCCTCGCCGCCGTGCGGCTCTGGCGCGCCGGCTCCAACCAGCCGAGCGTGGCCCGGAAACGAATGCGGACGCTCGCCGCCGCAGCCGTCCTCCTGACCATCGCGCTGTTCCTGATCGTGGGCGAGTCGGCGAGGGACTCGCCTCTCGCGCTCGCCAGCGTGCTCGTCGCGCTCGCGAGCGGCATCGCGTTCCTCGTCGGCCTTGCGCCGCCCGCCGGGCTGCGGCTGCTCTGGCGCCGCCCCGAGCAGCGGCAGATGCAGGTCGCGATCGGCGGGTTGATGACGGCGACGACATCCGACGACGTCGCCGCAGGGGTGCTGCCGCCGCTCGCCCAGATGGTCGGGGCGCGCGCAGCAGCGATCTACGGGATGGACGACGAGCTGCTCGGCGTCTACGCGGAGGTGCCGGACGAGCGTGGCGGCGACGTGACGAGCACGACGTTCGAGCAGGGCCGGCTCGTCGTTCAGACGACCCCGTTCTCACCGTACTTCGGCGACGAGGAGGACCGGCTCCTGACGACGGTCGCCTCGCTCGCCGGCGTCGCGCTCGACCGGGCACGGCTGTTCGGACAGGAGCAGGCGGCGCGCGCGACGCTCGAGCGTGCCGACGAGCTGAAGTCGGAGTTCGTCGCGCTCGCGGCCCACGAGCTGCGGACGCCCGCGACCACGATCTACGGCTTCGCCGAGACCCTGCGCCGACGCGACCTGCCCCCGGAGCAGCGGGAGCTCATCGAGGAGCAGTTGGTCGAGCAGGCCGCCCGGCTGCGCGACCTCGTCGGGCAGCTGCTCGACCTCTCCCGCCTGGAGGCGGACGCCGTCGCGATCCGGCCCGAGCCGGTCACGATCGGGGACAGGCTGCGCGAGATCGTCGCCGGCGCCGTCCCGGGTCGCCAGCCCGAGGTCGTGATCGAGGCGGATCCGCTGCTGGAGGCGCTCGTCGACCGGGACGCGTTCGAGCGGATCGTCTCCAACCTCGTCGTCAACGCCTTCCGCTACGGGACGCCTCCCGTCACGATCAGGGCGGCGGCCGGCGAGCGGGGTCTGAGCGTCGTCGTCGAGGACGTCGGACCGGGCGTCCCGCCGGAGCTCGTGCCGCACCTGTTCCAGCGCTTCGTCCGCGGCGGGCGCGAGGGAACGGGGCTCGGCCTCGCGATCGCCCGCTCGTACGCGCGAGCCCACCGCGGCGATCTCAGCTACCGCCCCGCGAGCCCGCACGGAGCCGCGTTCGAGGTTGTGCTTCCGGGGACCTGAGCGATTTTTTAGGCGTGCCTAAAGATTCGGGTAGGATTTAGGCGTGCCTGAATCTGCCGACGCAGCGGTCGAGAGCGCCGCGGCGCGGCGGATCCGCGTGCGCCATCGCGCGGCCGCAGAGAGCGCACCGGCGCGTCGCCGTCGCCGCGGGCTCCTGCCGTTCCTCGGCCCCGCGTTCATCGCGTCGGTCGCGTACATCGACCCCGGCAACTTCGCGACGAACATCGCGGGCGGCTCCAAGTTCGGCTACACGCTGCTCTGGGTGATCGTCGCTTCGAACCTGATGGCGATGCTGATCCAGATCCTCTCGGCGAAGCTCGGGATCGCGACCGGCCGCAACCTGCCCGAGGTCTGCCGCGAGCGTTTCTCCCGCCGCACCTCGCGGGCGCTCTGGGTGCAGGCCGAGCTGATCGCGATGGCGACCGACCTGGCCGAGTTCCTCGGCGCGGCGATCGGCTTCCACCTCCTGCTCGGCGTCGACCTCTTCCTCGCCGCCGTGATCACAGGGATCACCTCCTTCCTGATCCTCTCGCTCCAGCGCTTCGGCTTCCGGCCGCTCGAGGCCTTGATCGCCGCGATCGTCGGTGTGATCGGCGTCTGCTACGTCGGGGAGCTCTGGCTCGCCAACCCGGACCTGGGCGCGGCAGCCAAGGGCGCCGTCGTCCCGAGCTTCGCAGGGAGCGAGTCGCTCCTCCTCGCGGTCGGGATCCTCGGCGCGACCGTGATGCCGCACGTGATCTACCTCCATTCCGCCCTGACCCAGGACCGGATCGTCCCCACGAACGACGCGGACGCCCGGCGGATCCTCCGCTTCACGCGGATCGACGTGCTGATCGCGATGACGATCGCGGGGCTGATCAACATGGCGATGCTGGTGATGGCCGCGAGCACGTTCTTCGGCAGCGGCCTCCTGAACGTCGACTCGATCGAGGGCGCGCACCGCACGCTCGAACCGCTCCTCGGCAGCGCGTCGAGCACGCTCTTCGCGCTCGCGCTCCTCGGCTCCGGGTTGGCGAGCTCGGCGGTCGGCACTCTCGCGGGCCAGGTCGTGATGCAGGGGTTCATCGAGCGCCAGATCCCGATCTTCCTCCGCCGCGCCGTCACGATGGCTCCCGCGTTCGTCGTGATCGGGCTGGGCGTGGACACGACGAAGACGCTCGTGATCAGCCAGGTCGTGCTCTCGTTCGGGATCCCCTTCGCGCTGATCCCGCTCGTCCTCTTCACCCGACGGAAGGACCTGATGGGCGTGCTCGTCAATCACCGCCTCACGACCGCGGCGGCTGCGGTCGTCGCCGCGCTGATCGTCTCGCTGAATCTGTTCCTCCTTTCCCAGACCTTTGGAGTGATCTGACGATGAAGAAGCTGACCCGGAAGACGCTCCTCGCCGGCGCCGCGCCTGCGCTCGCGAGCCCGCTGCTACTCAGGCTCCCGTCGGGCGAGGCGGCCCCACCTCCG
>JBBQHQ010000072.1:0-12626 GCA_038324115.1 Gaiellales bacterium | reverse complement strand
CTGCTCGGCGGCGTCGAGACGCCGATGGCCTACGCGGAGGGCCGGCTCTTCGTCCCGGTCGTCGACCTCTGCGGCTGGGGGAGCGCGACCGAGCGCCAGGAGCTGCCGAGCCTCGACCTCTCCAAGGGACGCGGCCGGCTCGTCGCGCTCGACGCCGCCACAGGGCGGATGCTCTGGGAGCAGCGCCTGGCTGCGCCGAACTTCGGCTGCGCGACGGTCACGGGGAACGTGGTCTTCACGTCCACCTTCACCGGCGAGCTCTCGGCCTTCGCGGCGTCGGACGGGACGCTGCTCTGGCGGACGCAACTCCCGGGCGGGGTCAACGCCTGCCCCGCCGTCGTGGGCGACCTGCTCGTGCTCGGGGCGGGCGTCCGCCTGCCCGGCCTGGCGACGCCGGAGCTCGTCGCGTTCGGGCTACCGAACGGCGGCTGAGTATTCTCCCACTTCTGCAAGCGGGTATTTCGACCACTTGTTTGTGCGCTATTCGAACACGGTCGGGGAATAGATTCCCCGGCCGATTGCTCGCCTGACATTTCACTTGCTGTCAGCCCCCGCGAGTGCCATAGTGGTCGGTGGGACTCGTTCGTCCCGATCTGGGCGATGTCGCTCGTTCTGATACCCGTAGGAGGGTCACGGATGCACCGTTTCGGTTTTGTTTCGCTGCTTCTCGTACTTGGGGTGTTCGTCGCCGGAACGGGAGCCGCCTCTGCCGGCAGCACCGCCTCCGGCAAGGTCGTGATCACCCCGTCGCCGATCTACACGGGGGCCCAGTTGGGCGCCCCCGCCGGGGACGACTGGCTCATGCACATGGGCAACGCGAAGGGCTGGCGCTACTCGTCGCTCAGCCAGATCAACAAAGGGAACGTCGGCACGCTGAAGCAGGCGTGGAAGATCAACCTCGGCACCTGCGCCACGAAGGACGCCGCGTGCGGCTCCCTCGAGGCGAACGCCGTCGTCGCCGGCGGGGTCCAGTACATCCAGGCCCCGAAGGGGGAGGTCTTTGCCCTCGACGGCGCCACCGGCAAGACGCTCTGGACGTTCAAGCCCGCCTACGAAATCCAGCGGTGCACCCCGACCGGCTCGTGCGAGCCCGGCTTCAACCTCGGGACGGGCGGGCGCAAGCCGGGCGTCGCGATCGGCGAGGGCAAGGTCTTCGTCGGCACCGCGGACGGCAAGCTCTACGCGCTCGACCAGATGCTCGGAGGTGTGATCTGGGTCGCCGAGGTGACCCCGTGGCGCACGGGAGGCAAGGTCGCCTCCGCGCCGATCTACGCCGAGGGCAAGGTGCTCACGGGCGACGCCGCCGGTGACAACGGCGGGGCCAGCGCCACGATGCAGGCCTATGCGGCCAGCACGGGCCGGCGCCTCTGGACGTGGGCGGTGATCCCAGGCCCCGGTCAGCCCGGCTACTCGACGTGGTCGCCGAGCAGCGCCGCGCTCGCCAAGGGCTTCTCCAACGTGCAGTACGGCGGTGGCTCCATGTGGGAGTCGCCCCTGATCGACTTCAAGCTGAAGCTGGCGATCTTCGGGACGGGCAACCCCGTGCCGTGGAACTCGCGCGGGCCAGGCCTGAACCTGTTCACGGACTCGATCGTGGCGCTCGACCTGAACACCGGTCAGCTCAAGTGGTACTACCAGACCACCCACCACGACCTCTGGGACGCGGATCTGCCGAACAACGGCGTCATGTTCACCGCCAAGTACAAGATCGGCGGGAAGATGGTCCCACGGCCCGGCGTCGCGTACGTGAACAAGTACGGGATGACCTTCATCCTCGACCGCGAGACCGGCAAGCCGCTGCTGCCGATCCCCGAGGTGAAGGTGCCGCAGAGCAACGCGCTCGACGTGAACACGTGGCCGACCCAGCCGATCCCGCTGGCCGACAACGTGCTCTTCAACAAGCTCGATAAGGACCGCCGTCCCTGCACCGACGGCAACGTCACCCAGACGAACCGGTATGAGCCGTACGCGACCGCGACCGCCCCGGACGGGAAGCCGTTCAAGATCGGGTGCGTCTACGACCCGTACGACACGACGCAGTACGTCGTGCAGCCGTTCGAGATGATGGACTGGCCGGCGAGCTCGTACAGCCCGCAGAACCAGACGTTCATCACGTGCGGCGTCACCGACCGCGCGACGGCGTTCGAGCAGATCCCGTCCGCGTCGCAGACGATCGGCGCGTTCGGCGGCATCGGCGCCGGCCGCCTCGGTGTCGGTGACACGTCCACCTCGAACACGGGCAACTTCTCGGCCCTGAATGTGGCCACCGGGAAGCTGACCTGGCACCAGCACTGGCCCGCCCCGTGCTACAGCGGCTCGATGAACACGGCCGGCGGCCTCACGTTCATCGGTCACCTCGGCACCGGCAACGGCCAGGACGGCAAGGGCTGGTTCGAGGCGGTCGACACCAAGACCGGCAAGTCGCTCTGGCAGTCGGGCCCGATGGAGGCCCCGGTCGCCGCAGCGCCCGTCACCTACACGGTGAATGGCAAGCAGTACGTCTCGGTCGCCGTCGGCGGTCAGGGCCACAACGACGTCTCGCGTCCGTTGGGCCTGACCAATCCGGCGCGTCTCCGCGGCGACGCGATCTACACGTTCATGCTCCCGTAGCGAGCTGAGCCTGCCGGGGATCGACGGTCATTGTGGCCGTCGATCCCCGGCCTTTGTTCTGCGTCTTTCCGGGGAATCCCGAACCGAAATTCCGGTGCTACTCTTGCCGGTACTACGTCGCTCTCAAGGAAAGAAGCTCGCGAGCGATAGTCGAATTGTTTGCGAAGTGCCTCTGTGTGTGTTCGTGGCGCACCGGGGCCATCCACCAGGGGGAGGACGTACCGAGATGAAACGTGTGACAGGGGTTCTGGCACTGGCGGTGCTCGCGTTCGCCGGTGTCTCCGCAGGAATCTTCCTCCCGGCCGGCGGTGCTGCTCCGCGGGCGGCGGACGGCTCGGCTACCAAGGTGACCGTGAAGGCGTCCGAGTTCAAGTACGCGCTCTCGAAGAAGGCCGCGCCCAGGGGCGTCGTCGTCTTCACGATCGTCAACAACGGAAAGCTTCCGCATGATTTCAAGATCGCCGGCAAGAAGAGCGTCCTGATCAAGCCGGGCAAGTCGGCGACCCTACGGGTGACGATCGCCAAGAAGGGGAGCTTCAGCTTCCTGTGCACGGTCCCAGGCCACGCCCGGGCCGGCATGAAGGGTGTCTTCGCGGCCAGGTGAGCCGCACCTCGATCATCCACACGCTCTGGGAAGGAATGAGATGAAGCGCATCGCAGGAGTGCTGGCTTTGGCCGCGCTCGCACTGGCCGGAGTCTTCGCCGGAGTCTTTCTCCCGTCGGGCGGCGCCTCGCCGAAGGCGGCCGACGCGACCACCCGCATCACGGTGAAGGCGTCCGAGTTCAGGTTCGTCTTCTCGACGAAGAACATCCCCACGGGGACGATCTACTTCACCGTCAAGAACGTCGGCAAGATCTCGCACGACTTCGCGATCGGGGGCCAGAAGACGAAGGTGCTGGCCCCGGGCAAGTCCCAGGTGCTGAAGGTGACGATCAAGAACAAGGGCAGCTACGTCTTCCTCTGCACGCTCGCCGGGCACGCCGCCGCCGGGATGAAGGGGAAGCTCGTCGTCGGCACGGCCGCACCGCCGACCACACGGGTGACCGTGAAGGGGTCCGAGTTCAAGTACGTCCTCTCGAGGAAGAGCGTCCCGGCGGGGGTCGTGATCTTCACGGTCAATAACGTCGGGAAGATCTCGCACGACTTCAAGATCGCTGGCGTCAAGACCAAAGTCCTGGCTCCTGGGAAGTCGCAGGTGCTGCGGGTAACGATCAGCAAGAAGGGGAACTACAGCTTCCTCTGCACGCTGCTCGGCCACGCAGCGGCCGGCATGAAGGGGAAGCTCGCCGTCGGGGTCGCGCCGGTTCCGGTCACGACGACGACGCCCCCGCCGACCACGACGCCGACGCCGCCGCCTCCGCCGCCTCCGACGGGGACCGTGGGCAACGCGAACACGACCGTGCAGGTGGGCATGTTCGAGTACGGGTACACGCTCTCGCAATCCACCGTGCCGTCGGGCCAGGTCACGTTCGTGATCAAGAACAACGGCGCCGAGGTGCACAACTTCTCGCTGCCGGGCGTCAAGGCCGGTGCGCTCCTCAGCCCGGGTCAGACGCAGACCTACACGGTCTCGCTGCCTCCGACGCGCTACAGCTACGTCTGTGACGTCCCGTTCCACATCGACCGGGGCATGATCGGGAGCCTGAACGTCTCCCAGTAGAGCTTCGCGCCTCCGGGGAGGCCGCCGCGCGCGGCCTCCCCGGACGGCTCGAATACGATGGCCGGCATGACCAGCGTGGAGCGGGAAGCGGCGAGAGCGGCGGTGGTCGAGCGGGCAGCAGAGCTCGCGGGCCGGCTGCTCGCGAACATCGAGACCGTCGTCTACGGCAAGCGCGACCAGGTGTCGCTCGTCGTCGCGTCCCTCGTCAGCGGCGGCCACGTGCTCCTCGAAGATGTTCCCGGCACCGCGAAGACCGTGCTGGCGCGGGCGCTCGCCGGCTCGATCGAGGGGGCGACGGCCTCGCGGATTCAGTGCACCCCCGACCTGCAGCCGACCGACGTCACCGGGCTCTCCGTCTGGGACCCGCAGGAGCGGCACTTCGAGTTCCGGCCCGGCCCGATCTTCGCGAACGTCCTCCTCGTCGACGAGATCAACCGGGCGCTCCCCAAGGCCCAGTCGGCCCTGCTCGAGGGGATGGCGGAGCGGCAGGTGACCGTGGACGGGACGACGAGGCCGCTGCCGACCCCGTTCCTCCTGATCGCGACCGAGAACTCGATCGAGTACGAGGGGACGTTCCCGCTCCCCGAGGCGCAGCTCGACCGCTTCTTCCTCCGGACGTCGCTCGGGTATCCGACGCTCGAGCAGGAGCTGCACATCCTCGACGCCCAGATCCACGAGCACCCGCTCGACCGGCTGGAGCCCGTCGTCGGGCAGCACGAGCTCCAGATCCTCTTCGACGCCGTGGAGGAGGTCTACGTCGACCCGATCCTGAAGCGGTGGACGGTCGAGCTCGTCCGCGCGACCCGCTCGCTCGACTTCGTCGAGGTCGGCGCGTCCGTCCGGGGCAGCCTGGCGCTCGAGCGCGCGATCCGGGCCTGGGCGCTCCTCGACGGACGCTCCTACGCCACGCCGGAGGACGTGGAGCTGCTCTTCCCGGCGGTGATCGGGCACCGGCTCGTGCTCGCGGGTGAGGCGCTCCTCGAAACCGGCGAGGCCCAGGTGCTCGGCCGTGTCTGGGGCGCGTGCCTCGGCCTGGCACCCCGACCGGAGCCCGGCTGGGATGCGCGCGGCTCCGGCCCGGATGGATGACGGCCACGCCGCACCCGTTCCCGCTCGTCCCCCGGCGGCGCTTCGCCGGCGTCCAGTTCGGTGAGCGCCGGAGCCCGGTGCGCGGCTCCGGCAGCGAGGTCGCGGGGAGTAGGGCCTACCGTCCGGGCGACCCGGTCACGACGATCGACTGGGGCGCGTCGGCGCGGCTCTCGGCGGCGCGCGGCGAGGATCAGTTCGTCGTCCGCGAGCATTTCGCCGAACAGGCCCCGCGGGTCGCGCTCGTCGTCGACCGGAGGCCGGAGATGGCGTTCTACGGGCCACCGCTGCCCTGGCTCGACAAGCGCGCCGCGACCGAGTCCGCCGCGCGGCTGATCGCCGCGAGCGCGGCGGCGGCGCGTGGGGATCTCGCCTACACGGACGACGAGGCCTGGATCCCGCCGGACGGCTCCGGACGGTTCGCGCCGATCGAGCGCAGGCTCGGCGAGCGGGACGCGGTCGCGGCGTCGGGCGCGCTCGAGCGGGCGCTCGGGCTCCTCGCCCGGCACCGCGCCCTCTTTCCGGCCGGCAGCTTCGTCTTCGTCCTCTCCGACTTCCTCGATCCTCCGCCGGCCCGCTCATGGCTGCAGCTGCGCGGCCTCCACTGGGACGTCACCCCGGTGGTCGTGCAGGACCCCGTCTGGGAGCAGAGCTTCCCCGCGGTGGGCGGCGTCGTCCTGCCGCTCGTCGACGCGGGCGGGAGGACGAGCGACGTCCTGCTCAGCGCCCGTGAGGCTGCCGCCCGCCGCGCGGAGAACGAGACCCGGCTGGAGCACACGCTCGCCGGGCTCGGGCGGCTCGGGTTCGATCCCGTTGTGCTCGGCAGCGCCGACCCGGCCAGGATCGCCGCCTCCTTCGCCTCCTGGGCCGAGAGGCGCCGGCGGCTCCGGCGGAGGACGGCGTGAGAGCGCTCGCCGCCATCGCCGCGGCGCTCGTGCTCGTGCCCGCGGCGTCCGCGCTCGACGTGTCGGCCGCCCCGTCGCGGATCGCGTTCGGCGACCCCGTCGTCGTGACCGCGACCGGGGAGGGGCCGATCGAGCTCGAGCTCGGCCCCTGGACGGCGCTCGGCCCGCCGGGCACGTCGGTCCGGGACGGGATCACGACCGTCGTCCAGCGCGTCGCCTGCCTTGTGGAGGCGTGCGTCCCCGGCGACGGCGCCCGTTCCGTGCCGCTCCCGGTCGCCCGGGGAGACGGTCGCGTGAGCGCGGTGCGCATCGTCGTCCGGCCGCGGGTGCCACCGGCCGCCGTCGCCGCGGACAAGGCCTCGTACCGCCGGTCGACGACCCTGCCCCCGGTGCAGGGGCACCACGCCTGGCTTGCGGCCCTGCTCCTCTCGTCCCTTGCGCTCGCCGGTGCTGCAGCGCTCGCGCTGAGGCCCCGCCGCCGTCGACCTCAGGCGGGCACGCAGCCGGCGCCGGATGCGCTCGCACGCGCCCTGCGACTCCTGCGCGAGTCCGCCGGACGACCGGCACCCGACCGTCGGCGGGCTGCCGACCTCGCGGGCCGGGTCGCTCCCGCGGTGGGCCGGCGCGCGGGCACGGTCGCCTGGTCCCGTCCCGATCCGGCAGTCGAGGACGTCGAGGAGCTCGCGGGCCAGATCGAGGAGCTCGGGTGAGGATCCCGCTCGCCGACCTGGGCACGCTCGGCCGAATCGCGCGGCGGACGCGCATCCTCGGACTCGCTGCGGCGCTCGCCGCGGTCGCGGCCGCCGTCACTGCCGTTGCCGTTGCCACGGGGCTGGGCGGCGAACGAAGTGCCTACCTGCCTCAGGGGTCGTCCGGGATCGTCGTCCTGGACGTCTCGGCGAGCATCTCCTCGGACACGTACGGCCGGATCCGGGCGACACTCGACCGGCTCGCCGGCTCGGACGGCCGCTACGGCTTGATCCTCGTTTCCGACACGGCCTACGAGGCGCTCCCTCCCGGGACGCCTGCGCGCGAGCTCCGGGCGTTCGAGCGGTTCTTCCGGATCCCGGCTGCGGCAGCGCCCGGCGAGCTGCCGCAGCCGCCGCGCAGCCCGTGGGTGGATGCGTTCTCGGCGGGGACGCGGCTCTCGACCGGGCTGCGGGTCGCTCGGGACGTCGTCGTCCGTGAGCGGCTCGTCGATCCCGCCGTCCTCCTCGTCAGCGACCTCGACGATGACACCTCGGACCTCGAGAGCCTGACGAACGCGGCCCTCGGCCTGCGCCGCGCGGGCGCGACCCTCCGCGTCGTCTCGCTCGACGCCTCGCCCGAGGACGAGCGATTCATGCGCAGGCTCGTCGCCCGGTCCGCGGACGTCGTGGCCGCGCGCCTGACGAGTGAGAGCGGGAGCGACGGGAGTGGGGGCGACGTTCCGCGCTCGCTCGCGGTTCTCGCCGTCCTGCTCGCGGTGGCGCTCGCCGCGTTGCTCGGCCTGACGGAGCGGCTGCGCTGGAGGGCGGCGTGAGCCGCAGCCGGCCTCTCCTCGCAGCGCTCGCCGTCCTGCTCGCCGTCCTCGCCGGGCTGGCCGCCCTCGACCTCCGCGGGTGGGAGACGGCGCTCGCCCGGGCGGAGCCCCACGATGCACTGCTGCCGGGCGACCCCGTCGGCCGCGCGCTCGGGGCCGGAGACGAGCTCGCCTACCGCCGTTCGGTCGAGGCGGTGCGGACTGCGCTGCGGACGCCGCGCGGCTTCGACAACGGGGAGCGGCGCGCACGCGCGCGCTCGGCCGCCGAGGCGCTCCTGAGCGAGGTCGCGACGACGGCCGAGCAGGCCCGTGCCGGCCAGACCCAGAACCTGCTCGGCGTGCTCGCGGCCTCCGGCGGCCGGGTTGCCGGCCTCACAGCGCTCGACCGTGCCCGCAACGCGTTCGAGACCGCGGCCCGGATCGACCCGGCCGGGACGGACGCGAAGTACAACCTGGAGCTGCTGCTCCGCCGGGAGGGCCCGGTCGGGACGCGGCAGGGCCCGGAGAGCGGCGCCGGGCCTCGTGGGAGCTCGCAGCGCGGGGCGGGGTCGGGAACTCCCGGGCGGGGCTACTGATGCCGGCGCTCTCTCTTGGCTTCACGAGCCCGGCCGGCGCACTGCTCGGCCTCCTCGCGCTCGTCCCGCTCCTCGTGCTCGCGCTGACTGGTCTGCGTGCCCGCCGCGTCGCCCGGGCCCTCGGGTTGGAGCCGGAGGGAGCTCGTGCCGCGCTCCCCGTCGCGCTCGCCGTGGCCGCTGTCCTCGTGTTCGCGGGACTCGCCGCTGCCCAGCCCGTGCTCCGAACGACGAAAGTCCGGACGGTCAGGACCGCGTCCGAGCTCACCTTCGTGGTCGATGTCTCGCGGTCGATGGCCGCAGCCGGCGCCCCCGGAGGACAGACGCGGCTCGAGCGGGCGCGCAGGGCCGTCGCGCAACTCCGGGCAGGCGCGCCGGATGTGCCGGCGGGCCTCGCAGGCCTGACCGACCGCGTCCTCCCGTACCTCTTCCCAACCGCCGCTCCCGGCGTCTTCGCCGAGACCCTCCGTCGCTCCGTTGCGATCCAGTCGCCGCCTCCGCAGGTAACGGCGACCGTCGCCACCTCCTTCGACGCGCTCCGTGCCCTCCCGAGCGACGGGTTCTTCGGCCCCCGGGCCCGGCTCCGCACTTGCGTCGTCATCACGGACGGGGAAAGCGCGCCCTTCTCGGCGGCAGGGGTCGCCCGGACGCTCGGCGGTGCGCAGGGCTGCCGACTCGTGCTCGTCCGGATCGGCACCGCGGGCGAGCGGGTCTTCCGCGAGGACGGCACCCCGGAGGCCAACTACCGGCCCGCCGCGGACGCGGCCTCGAGTGTCGAGCGACTCGCGGCGGCTGCCGGCGTGCGGGCCTACGGGGAGGCTGACCTCGCCGCTGCCACCGCCGCCGTGCGTCGCGCCGCAGTGGCCGGCCCGGAGGGTCGCGCGACCACGGTCGCCGGCGAGCGGCCTCTGGCGCCGTGGTTCGCGGGAGCGGCGCTCCTGCTCACGGTCGGCCTGGCCCTCGCGCGACTTCGGCTGCGCTATTGGCGAGCGGGCTCTCCGATGTACGATGCGGTTCCGGGAGCATGAGGCAGCACATCCACCGACCCACCCGCAGAAGGCTCGCTGCCTTCGCGGCCACCCTGCTCGCGCTCCCGCTGCTCCTCGCGGCGTCGGCGGGTAGCGCGACGACGCCCCCGGGCGACTGGCTTGCGTTCGGCCGCACGGCCGACAACATGCGCCACTCGCCGCTCACCCAGATCAACCGGTCGAACGTCGGCGACCTCGGTCGGGTCTACACGATCGACTTCCAGAAGCTCGACCCCGACGTGCGCCGCGGTCAGCAGTCGTACCCGCTCGCAATCGACGGTCGCCTCTACGTGACGACGAACGACGCCAACGTCTTCGCGCTCGAGGGCGACACCGGCAAGGTGATCTGGCAGTACAAGCCGCCGAACAGCGCCGTCTTCAAGAACTTCGGGATCGTCGCGAACCGCGGGCTCGCGTACTGCAACGGCCGGCTCTTCATCGCCCAGCTCGACATGAAGCTCGTCGCGCTCCGCCCGAGCGACGGCAAGGTGCTTGCGGTCACGTCGATCTCGAACGACGTCCAGAACGCCGCCACCAACTACGGTTACTCCGAGACGAGCGCGCCCATCTGCGCCGGCAACCGGGTCGTGATCGGGGCGGCCGGGTCGGAGTACGGGATCCGCGGCTTCGTGATGGCGTACACGCCTGACCTGAAGCCGGCGTGGCCGAGCGCCTTCTGGACCGTCCCGCCCGATCTCCAGTCATGGCGGCGCGCCTCGCGGGTCGTCGGCGGCGGAGCCGTCTGGACGCCGGTGACGATCGACACGGTCACGAGCACCGTCTTCTTCGGCACGGGCTCCGCAACCCCCCTCTACTTCCCGGGCCTCCGACCGGGCTCCAACCCGCGCACCGACTCGCTGATCGCCGTCGACCTCTCGACGGGGAAGCTGAAGTGGTGGCAGCAGCTGCTCTCGGGCAACCAGTGGGCCTACGACGTCTCCCAGCCGCCGCTCGTCTACGACGGCAAGGTCGGCGGCAAGTCCCGCAGGATCGTCTCGGTCGCCACGATGGAGGGCGTTTGGTACGCCTTCGACGCGCGCTCCGGGCAGCCGTTCCACGAGCGCGTCAAGGTGATCGGCCGCGTCGAGCACCCGCCGCTCCAGCCGGGCCGCCCCGTCACGGTCTTCCCCTCGTCGCTCGGCGGACTCAACTACTCGCCGGCGTCGTACGACCCGGAGACGAACTATGTCTTCAATGCGGCCGCGGAGACGGCGGCGGTGCTCGTCCAGGAGAAGCTGACGCCGACCCAGAAGCGACGAAAGCTCCTGCTCGGCGACGTCTTCCTCGGGCTCGAGAACAGCGACTTCGGCGCCCAGCTCGAGGGGTGGCACGACCACGGCTCGATCAGCGCGATCGACGTCAACACGGGCAAGCGCGTCTGGAAGTTCGAGACGCCGGAGCCGGAGCGGGGCGGGGTGACCACGACCGCAAGCGGGCTGGGGTTCGCCGGCGGCGGCGACGGCGTCCTCCGGGCGTTCGACCTCCGCACCGGGAAGGTGCTCTGGACGTTCCAGACCGGCCGTCAGATCGCCTCGGGGCCGACCCTGTTCACGAACGGGGGCAAGGAGTACCTCGCGGTCACCGTGGGCGGGACGCCGACCTCGTCGGGCGGTGGGGTCGCCTCACAGCTACACGTCTTCGCGCTCGGCGGGAGCAAGCAGGAGTCACCGAAGCCGCTCCCGCTCGTCAGCTCGCTCGGCGAGCAGCGGCCGGCCCTTGTCCTCCGGACCGAGACGCCCCCAGCGGTGTCCCCGCCCGCGCCGCGCGCGCCGGCCGCCGTCGCTGCCTCGCCCGTCCGGGTCTCGATCCAGGGCGGCGCCGTGCCGCTCGCGCTCTGGAAGGCGTCCAGCTCGAACCAGGTCGCGGTCACCGGCAAGGTCACCGTCGGGGGGAAGCCCGTCTCGGGCGTCAGGGTCGCGGTCGACCGCTATGCGGTCCCGGCTGCGACGAGCGCCCAGGGGGCATTCACCTACCGCGTCGACGCGACGCTCGCCCGCCGCCATCCGGTGACGCTCGTCGATGTCACCCGTGCGCGGGTCGGGGGCCGGGCGGCGACGTCCGCGGAGCAGGCGGCGCTGCGCCGGACGACGAGCGGGATCACCGTCGGCTACCGGATCGCCGGGCTCTCCGTGCGGCGTGGCGCGAACGGGACCGTCGTCGTCTCAGGCCGAGCCGTCCGCGGGGACGGGGTGGCGGCACCGTCCGTGGTCCTCCTCTCCTACCGGATCGACGGAACGGTCACCGACGCGAGCGGGCAGCCGGTGCAGGGCGCCACCGTGATCACCCGGACACAGGACCGGAACTTCTGGACGTTCTCCGAGCCGTCCGGCGCGAACGGCCACTACGTCTCCTTCTTCGCCGCCGCCGACCAGACCGCGGCGAACCCGGTCCCGATCACGGTTCAGGTGGCGCTCGGACGGACGACCTACGCCTCCGGGCCGCGCACCGTCGATTTCCAGCGGCTGCGCAGCTCCCGGATGAACATCAAGCTGCCCGCCTCGGGAGCGACGCTGCCGCTCCCGAGCGCCGACGCCGTCGTCGGGGCGATCTATCGCGGGCTGCTCGTCGGTGTCGCCGGCCCGAACGGCGTCGTCAAGCCGCTTGCCGCGCGCTGGCCCGACGCCCAGGGGCGCTTCTCGCTGACCCTGCCGGCGTCGGTGCGCGGGAAGACGCTTCGCTTCTGGCAGAGCGACTTCCAGTCGTTCTCCCGCTTCCCCGCCGCGGCGGGCGGGCAGGTCGACCTCTCGGCCTGGCCGACGGCGCTCTCGCCGCGCGTCTCGCGTGACACCGCCTTCCTGAAGATCCCGCGCTAGCCGGTCGCGGGCGCCAGCGCCGCGATCGCGAGACAGAGCCCGACGACGATGCTGAGCGCAGCCGTCAGGGAGGTCGCGTCCGCCAGGAAGCCGATCAGCGGCGGGCCGACGAGGAACGCTCCGTAGCCGACCGTGGAGACCGCGGCGATCCCGGGCGCCGCCGCGCGCACGCCCGCCGCCCGGTAGGCCATGGGGACGACGACCGCGACCCCGGCGCCGAGGCAGGCGAAGCCGAGCGCGATGACCGCAGGCTGCTTGATCACGAGGGCCGTGGCCACGCCGAGGGCGGCGAGGAGGCCCCCGGACCGGGTCAGCGCCACCGGCCCGAACCGCGCCGTCAGCCGGTCGCCGACGAGCCGGCCGAGCGTCATCGTGACCGAGAAGGCGATGAACCCGATCGTGGCGACGCCCTGGGTGGTGCCGACGACG
>JBBQHQ010000071.1:0-12677 GCA_038324115.1 Gaiellales bacterium | reverse complement strand
CGTCGAGATCAGCATCACCTGGTAGCCGTCGCGGACGACGCGGGCGCCGGCGAGCTTGCCCTTCGCCTCCGTCAGCTGCACCGTCTTGACACCGAGGCCGCCGCGGCCCTTCTTCGGGTATTCGTGCAGCGGCGTGCGCTTGCCGAAGCCGTTCTCGGTCACGACCAGCAGGTCGGCGTCGTCCTCGGCCACGTTCACCTCGATCACCTCGTCGCCGGCGCGCAGGCTCATGCCGCGCACGCCCGAGGCAGAACGACCCATCGAGCGCACCGCCGACTCGTGGAAGCGGATCGCCTGGCCGGCGCGCGAGACCATCAGGATGTCGTCGTCGCCGTCGGAGAGGCGCACGCCGATCAACTCGTCGTCCTCGCGCATCCGAAGCGCGATGATCCCGTCAGCCTTCAGCGGGGTGTTGTAGTCGAGGAACGGCGTCTTCTTGACGATGCCCGCCTTGGTCGCGAAGAGGAGGAACTTCGCCTCCTTGTAGTCGCGCGTCGCGATCACCGCGCGCACCGACTCGTCCTGGCGGAACGGAAGCAGGTTGACGATCGCGCGGCCCTTCGACTGGCGGGAGCCGAGCGGGAGCTCGTGCACCTTGAGCCGGTAGACCTTCCCGACGGTCGTGAAGAAGAGGATGTAGTCGTGGGTCGAGGCGACGAAGAGGTGCTCGATGTAGTCGTCGTCCTTGAGGTCCATCCCCATCACGCCCTGGCCGCCGCGGCGCTGCTCGCGGTAGGTGGTGACCGGGAGCCGCTTGACGTAGCCGGAGCGGGTGATCGCGATCACCATGTCCTCCTCCGCGATCATGTCCTCGAGGGAGAGCTCGCCCTCGGCGCTCACGATCTCGGTGCGACGGTCGTCGCCCTTGCCGTAGACGTCCTTGATCTCGAGCAGCTCCTCGCGGATCAGGCCGTCGACCCGCGACGGGTCGCCCAGGATCGCGCGGAGCTCGGCGATCTGCTCCTGAAGGTCGTTGTACTCCTCCTCGACCCGCTTGCGCTCGAGCCCGGTGAGGGCGCGCAGGCGGAGGTCGAGGATCGCGGTCGCCTGGATCTCGGAGAGCGAGAAGGACGTCATCAGCGAGGTGCGCGCGTCGTCCGTGTCGTTGGCGTTCCGGATGATCCGGATCACCTCGTCCAGGTTGTCGAGCGCGATCAGGTAGCCGGCGAGGACGTGGGCGCGATCCTCGGCCTTGCGCAGCTGCCACTTCGAGCGGCGGGTGACGATCTCGCGCTGGTAGTTCAGGTAGTGCGTGAGCTGCTCGAGCAGCGAGAGCGTCTTCGGGACGTTGTCGACGAGCGCGACGGCGTTGTAGCCGAAGGTCGCCTGGAGCGAGGTGTGCTTGAAGAGCTTGTTCAGGACGACCTGCGGGATCGCCTCGCGCTTGAGCTCGATCTGGATCCGCATCCCCGAGCGGTCGGAGTGGTCGGCGAGATCGGAGACCTCGGTGATCACCTTCTCGCCCACGAGGTCGGCGATCTTCTTGATCACGCCGCCGTCTCCGCCCTTCTTCACCCCGTACGGGAGCTCGGTGACGATGATCGCGTTCTTGCCGCCGCGCAGCTCTTCGATGTGGGCGCGGGCGCGCATGACGATCCGGCCGCGGCCGGTCCGGTAGGCGTCGCGGATCCCCTGGCGCCCGACGATGATCGCGCCGGTCGGGAAGTCGGGCCCCTTGACGTACTTCATCAGGTCGTCCACGTTCGCGTCCGGCTTGTCGATCAGCTGGACGATCGCGTCCACGACCTCGCCGAGCCGGTGCGGGGGCATGTTCGTCGCCATCCCGACCGCGATCCCGGAGGAGCCGTTCACGAGCAGGTTGGGGAAGCGGGAGGGGAGGACGGTCGGCTGCCGGCGCGACTCGTCGTAGTTCGGCTCGAAGTCGACGGTGTCCGCGTCGATGTCGCGGAGCATCTCCGTCGCCATCTTCGAGAGGCGGGCCTCGGTGTAGCGCATCGCGGCCGGCGGGTCGTCGTCGACGGAGCCGAAGTTGCCCTGGCCGTCCACGAGTGGGTAGCGCAGCGAGAACGGCTGCGCCATCCGGACGAGGGTGTCGTAGATCGAGGCGTCGCCGTGGGGGTGGTACTTACCCATCACGTCGCCGACGGTCGCGGCGGACTTCTTGTAGGGACGGTTCGGTTGGAGGCCGGCCTCGTGCATCCCGAAGAGGACGCGGCGGTGGACGGGCTTGAGGCCGTCGCGCACGTCGGGGAGCGCTCGCCCGACGATCACGCTCATCGCGTAATCGAGGTAGCTCGAGCGCATCTCCTGCTCGAGCTCGCGCGACTCGACCCGATCTCCGCCGAGTCCTCCCGGCACGGTCTCAGACATCGAGGAAGCGCACGTCCCTGGCGTTCTCCTCGATGAAGGCGCGTCGCGGCTCCACCTGATCGCCCATCAACGTCGAGAAGAGCAGATCGGCGGCGTGCGCGTCCTCGACGTCGACGCGGATCAGGAGCCGGCGCTGCGGGTCCATCGTCGTCTCCCACAGCTGCTCCTCGTTCATCTCCCCGAGGCCCTTGAAGCGCGAGAGCGACAGCCCTTCCTTGGCGACCTCGAGCACTTCGGTGCGGAGCCGCGCGAACGTCTCGACCTCGCGTACCTTCTTGCCCGAGACGAGCGCGTACGGCGGGGTGCCGACGACCTCGGCGAGCTTCGCGTGCGCCTTGCGCAGATTCGCGTAGATCGGGGAGAAGACGAGGTCGGCCGGCACGGTGATGTGGGTCGCGGCGCTCGTCTCGGTCTCGACGACCTTGACCTCGATCGACTCCGCGGCCCGACCCAGGATCGAGAGCGCGTAGCCGTTGTCCGCCGTCGCCACGACAGCGTCGTCGAGGTCGGCGAGGGAGCCGAAGGTCGACTCGACCAGGCGGTGGGAGACCATGAAGTCCGCGGGTCCCGCCCCGAAGTCGGCTCGCAGGCGGCCGAGCCAGCCCTCGTACTCGGCGAGCGCGCGCACGAACCGGCCCCAGCGGGCCTCGGTCAGCTTCAGCTGCTCCCCGCTCGCTCCGGTGATCTCGATCTCGCCGACCCGCTCGCGGACGAGCAGCTCCTCGAGCTGGGAATCCTTCTCGAAGTAGAACTCCTGGTTGCCGAGCTTGACCTTGTAGAGGGGCGGAACCGCGATGAAGATGTGGCCGCGCTCGATCAGCTCCGGCATCTGGCGGTAGAGGAACGTGAGGATCAGCGTTCGAATGTGGGAGCCGTCGACGTCGGCGTCCGTCATCACGATCACCTTGTGGTACCGGAGCTTCGCGATGTCGAACTCCTCGCCGAGCGAGGTCCCGATCGCGGTGATCATCGCCTGGATCTCGGTGTTCGAGAGCACCTTGTTGATCCGGTTCTTCTCGGAGTTGATGATCTTCCCGCGCAGGGGCAGGATCGCCTGGTAGGTGCGGTCGCGGCCCATCTTGGCCGAGCCGCCGGCGCTGTCGCCCTCGACGATGAAGAGCTCCGCTGCCTCGGGATCCTTGATCGAGCAGTCCGCGAGCTTGCCCGGGAGCGACATGCTCTCGAGCGCACTCTTGCGCCGCGTCAGCTCTCTCGCCTTACGGGCCGCCTGGCGGGCGCGCTGGGCCGAGATCGTTTTGAGCACGAGCTGGCGGGCGTCCTGCGGGTTCTCCTCGAGGAATTGTGCGAGCTTCAGGTTGACGACCTGCTTGACGAGGCTCTCGATCGGCGGGTTGCCGAGCTTCGTCTTCGTTTGCCCTTCGAACTGCGGATTGCGGAGCTTGACGGAGATGACAGCAGCGAGGCCCTCACGGACGTCCTCGCCCTCGAGGTTGTCTTCCTTCTCCTTGAGGAGGCCCTTCTCGCGCGCATACCGGTTCAGCGTGCCGGTGAGCGCGGCGCGGAAGCCCGAGAGGTGCGTGCCGCCCTCATGGGTGTTGATGTTGTTCGCGAACGAGAAGACGGACTCGACGTAGGAGGTGTTCCACTGCATCGCGACCTCGACCGCACCGTCCTCGTTCTCGCCCTCGAGGTACACGATGTGCTTGTGGACCGAGTCCTTGGAGTCGTTGACGTAGGCGACGAAGTCTCTGATCCCACCCTCTGCATAGAACTCGTGCCGATCCTCTCCCTCGCGCTCGTCGACCAGCGTGATCCGGAGCCCCCGCGTCAGGAACGCGGTCTCGCGGAGGCGCTGGACGAGCGTCGGCGTCGAGTAGTCGACCTCCTCGAAGATCTCGGCGTCGGGGAGGAAGGAGATCGTCGTCCCGGTGTCGCCCTTCTCGGCCTCGCCGACCACCTCGACGTCGCCCTGGGGGACGCCGCGGACGAAGTCCTGGCGGTAGACCTTGCCGTCGCGGCGCACTTCAGCGATCAGCCACTCGGAGAGCGCGTTGACGACGGAGACACCGACGCCGTGGAGGCCGCCGGAGACCTTGTAGCCCTCGCCGCCGAACTTGCCGCCCGCGTGCAGCTTCGTCAGGACGACCGTCAGCGCGGAGAGCCCCTGTTCCTCGATCAGCTCGACCGGGATGCCGGCGCCGGCGTCGCGGACCGTGACCGAGTTGTCCGGATGGATCGTCACGTCGACCATGTCGTTGCGGCCCGCGAGGGCCTCGTCGACGCAGTTGTCGACGACCTCGTAGACGAGGTGGTGGAGGCCGCGGGGGCCTGTCGAACCGATGTACATCCCCGGTCGGAGCCGAACGGGCTCGAGGCCCTCGAGACCGGTGATGTCTTTTGCGGTGTACTCTCGTTCGGCCATGAAAAAAGCCCTGCAAATAGAAACTTTGCGGGCAAGAAGGAGTGTATCAGAAACGCCGGTCGGGAGGGGGCTTCTGGCGGGTCTTTGCGAGGCTCGCGGCGGCGGCTCGCGCGACGATCTCGCGCAGGTCATCGTCCTCGATCGAGGAGGCGATCTCGGCCCCCTGAGCGGCGTCCTCGGGGGCGACCGCGGGACGGGTCGGCCACCGCTCCTCGGCCGGGGCGGAGGCCGCGTCCGGGATCGGGCCGGGGGTGAAGCGGAGGGCCGGCGGGGTCGCCTCGCCGAGCTCGGCCCTGAGCCGCTCGAGGATCTCCGCCGCCATCCGGCCGAGCTCGAACGCCCACGTCGAAGAGGACGCGTTCACGTTCAGCGTCCCGTCCCGGGCGAGCCTCGCCGGCCACGCGTTCTTGGCCACCAGCTCGCCGACGACGCCCGGCCAGGCGCGGACGATCGCGCCCATGTCCGAGTCGGGCGGCCCGAAGCGGCCGAGCTCCTTGCTGACCTGCGTCCCGAGCCGGTCCATCACGCGACCCGGACCGAGCCGGGGGTGACCTCGAGCAGCTGCGCGGGCTCGAGCGGGAGTGCGTCGGCGCCCGTCGCGGTCACGACCGCCTGCCCGACGGCGCCGATCCGCTCCGCGAGCGCCCGCCGCCGCGTCGCGTCCAGCTCGGAGAGGACGTCGTCGAGGAGGACGAGCGGAGGCACCCCGCGGCGCTCGGCGAGCACCTCCGCCTCGGCGAGGAGCAGGGAGAGGACGGCGAGCCGCTGCTCGCCCTGGGAGCCGAAGCTGCGGAGCTCGCGCGGGCCCGAGCGGACGGTGACGTCGGCGAGGTGCGGTCCGAGGCCGGTGATCCCGCGCTCGACGTCGCGGTCGAGCCTGGCTTCCAGCGCCTCGATGGTGGGTGGGTCGGCCGCGTAGTCGAGCGCCGCTTCGGGGAGCCCCAGCTCGTCGGCGCGCGCCGCGAAGGCGGGCGCCAGCAGCTCGAGCGCCTCCGTGCGCGCCGCCACGAGCTCGGCGCCGAGGCGGGCGACCTGCTCGGTCCACGGCGCGATCGAGTCGCGGCCGGCGAGGCCCATCCCCGCACGCCGGAGGGCGGCGTTCCGCTGGCCGAGCGCGGCCCCGTACTCGACGGGGAGCTGGGCGCGGCCGGGAAGGAGCCTGCTCAACGTCCGGTCGAAGTAGGCGCGGCGGGCGGCCGGGCCACCCTTGACGACCGCGAGCCTGTCGGGGGTGAACACGAGCGTGGCGACCTCGGAGCGGAGCTGCTCGGCCGAGCGGAGCGGGGCGCCGTTCAGCTTCGCCCGCTTCCCTTGCTGCGGCTGCAGCGTCACCTCGAGGCCGAGGGGGCGCTCGTCCCGCGTCCCCGTGAGCGCGATCCGGGCCCCGCCGGCGCCGAACCGGATCAGCTGCGCGTCGGCGCGGGTCCGGGGCGAGAAGCCCTGCGTGCCGACGTGGAGCGACTCGAGCAGGTTCGTCTTCCCCGCCCCGTTCGCGCCGGTCACGAGCACGAGCCCCGGCTCCAGCTCGAGCTCGAGGCGGTCGTAGGAGCGAAAGTCGCGGAGGGAGACCGTGCGGACGATCAGAGTGTCGGCCGGCCGGACCTAGCCGGCCAGCCTGATCGGCATGATCAGGTAGGTGAAGTCCCCGGCAGGGTCGACGAGGATCGCCGGCCGGAGCGGGTTGATCAGCTTCACCTGGACGTCGTCGCCGCGGATCGAGTCGACGCCGTCACGGAGGAAGTCGGCGTTGAAGCCGATCACGAACTCCTCGCCCTGATAGGCGATCGGGAGCGACTCCTTGGCCTCGCCGACGTCCTGGGTCTGCGCCGAGATGGTCAGCTCGCCCTCGGCGAAGCGCAGGCGGAGCGGGGAGTTGCGCTGGGCCATCACCGAGACGCGCCGGACGACGTCGCCGAGCTCGGCCCGCGCGATCGTCAGCTCGACCTCGAACGTCTCCGGGAGCAGCTGCCGGTAGTTCGGAAACTGACCGTCGATCCGGCGGGTGGTCAGCCAGGCCTGGCCGCCGCCCGGGATCGTGGTTCCGAAGACGACGTGGTTCTCGTGGACGCCGAGCTCGACGGTGTCGCCGCCGGCAAGCCGGGAGAGCTCCTGGAGCGCTCGGGCCGGGATGATCGCCTCGAGCTCGGGCGCAGCGGACGCGAGCGCGGTCTCCTTGACGGAGAGCCGGTACGAGTCTGTCGCGACCATGATCAGCTTGCCACCCTCGAAGCGCACGAGGATCCCGGTCAGCACCGGACGCGATTCGTCGCGCGAAGCCGACCGGGCGACGCGGTCGACGGTCTCGAGCAGCGCCTCGCGGTCGATCGCGTGCAGCTGCGCGTCCACGGCGGGCAGGCGGGGGAAGTCCTCGGCTGCGTAGGTGTTCAGCCGGTAGCTCGCTGTGCCGGACGTGACATGGGCGACCCCTTCGTCCGGCCGGTACTCGAGCGTCGCCTCCGCGGCGGGCAGGAGCCGCGCCAGGTCGACGAGGAGCTTGCCGGGGATCACGACCGCGCCGTCGCCCTCCACCTGCGCCTCGAGCGTCGTCCGGAGCGAGAGCTCCATGTCGGTGGCGGCGAGGGTGAGGACACCTGCCTCGACCGAGAGGAGGATCCCGGAAAGCACCTGGACGGTGCCCCGGCTGGAGACGGCGCGCGAGACGACGCCGAGCTTCGCGACGAGCTCGTCACGGGCAACGGTGATCTTCAACCCGATCGAGCCCGTGCCGGCGGAGGCAGTTCCTTGACCGCCGTCCTCGATCCCCGGATCAGCTCCCGCCTCTATATCCATCATTCTTCTTAAATCCTCTCGTAGAAGTCATAGGGAGTGTGGACGACGGGGAAGACGGCACCGAACCGCTCAACCAGGCCGTCTGCGCGGTGGGTCCAGTCGGTGGAGAACTGACCGTTACGCACAGGCTGAGTGGGGTTTCGAGAAGTTTCCACAGAAATCACCCGACTTGCTTGATCCGTGCGGTCAGTTCCTGCACAAGGTTGTACACCGTGCGGTCCTCGCGGATCATCCCCTCGATCTTCGCATTCGCGTGCATCACGGTGGTGTGGTCGCGGCCGCCGAACTCTTTGCCGATCTTGGGCAGCGACGAGTCCGTGAGCGCGCGCGAAAGGTACATCGCAACCTGGCGTGGATAGGCGATCGCCTGGGAGCGCTTGGCGCTGCAGAGTTCGTTCACCGACATCCCGAACCGCTCGGAGACGAGCTCCTGGATCAACCGGATCGAGATCTCGACGGCCTGTCCCTGAGGGAACACGTCCTTGAGCACGTCCTCGGCGAGCTCGACGGTCATCGGCCGGCCGGTTAAGGAGGAGAAGGCGACGACCCGCGTCAGCGCACCCTCGAGCTCGCGGATGTTCGTGGTCACGCGCTCGGCGACGTACGTGAGCACGTCCGGGTCGGGGACGTGGATCTCGTCGGTCTTCACCTTCTTGCGCAGGATCGCGACCCGCGTCTCCAGGTCGGGCGGCTGGATGTCCGTGATCAGCCCCCACTCGAAGCGCGAGCGCAGCCGCTCCTCCAGCGTCGCGATCTCCTTCGGCGGCCGGTCCGAGCTGAGCACGATCTGGCTGCCCGACTCGTAGAGCGTGTTGAAGGTGTGGAAGAACTCCTCCTGCATCCGGTCCTTGCCCTCGAGGAACTGGACGTCGTCGACGAGGAGCACGTCGTAGGTCCGGTAGCGCTGCTTGAACCCCTCGATCCGCTTGTCGCGAAGCGAGTTGATGAAGTCGTTCATGAAGGTCTCGCTCGTCACGTAGCGTGCCGTCAGCCCGTTTCCGTGCTCCCCGACGTACTGGCCGATCGCCTGGAGCAGGTGGGTCTTGCCGAGCCCGGTGCCGCCGTAGATGAAGAGCGGGTTGTACGCCTGCGCCGGCGCCTCCGCGACGGCCAGCGCGGCCGCGTGGGCGAAACGGTTCGAGGAGCCGATCACGAAGAGGTCGAACGTGTACTTGGTGTTGCTCGCGCCGCCCGGTGCGGCCTGCTCGGGCGCGATCCGGACCGGCGAGGCCTCTGCGTCGGGGAGCCCGTCGTCGTCGGCAACCGCCGGCCCGAAGTCACGGACGGTCAGTCGGACGCCGCGCTCCTGCCCGGTCGCGTCCTTGACGGCGGCGCGGATCAGGCCGAGGAAATGGCCCTCGATCCACTCGCGCGTGAAGTCGTTGGGGACGGCGACGGTGAAGGCGTCGTCCGAGAGCTCTGCCCCTGAGGCCTCGGCGAACCAGGTCCCAAACGTCTGCTCGTTGAGCGCCCCCTTGAGCCGGCCGGCCACCTCGTCCCACAGGTTCTCCGCAGTCAGCTCGATTTGGTGCTCCACGGGGGTCCGCTTGCTCCTCTCACCACCTCGAAGGAGGCGCGAGCATAGCACCGTCCCGAGCCGGTCTCAATCACCCCTTTGTGGAGAAAAAAACCCGCTCTTTGCAGGGAATTGTCCCGGCCATACCAGTATCCACACCTGTGGAGAACCTGTGGGGAGAACCATGTCGCTCGTGCCCGTTTGCGGGCCTTTTCCCGGTGGGAGTCCGGCTGTGGACAACTGCCTCGGGCGACCCTCGTCTATACTTTCGCGTCCCGCCGAACCGGCGGCCTTTTTTCGACGGAGAGCGAACCAAATCCATGAAACGCACCTATCAGCCCAACGTCCGCCGCCGCAAGCGCAAGCACGGCTTCCGCGCCCGGATGGCGACGAACGCCGGCCAGGCGATCCTCAAGCGGCGCCGCGCCAAGGGCCGCAAGCGGCTCTCGGCCTGAGCCCGCCCCGCCCGCCTCACCCAGAGACAGACATCTCCAAGGACACTGTGCAGCGCCGGAACCGCCTCTCCCGCTCCCGGGATTTCGACGCCGTCTACCGGCAGGGACGCTCGACCGCGACGCGCTTCCTCGTCCTCTACTGGTTCCCCCGCTCCCCGGACGAGGACACGGGCGAGGAGCCACGGCTCGGCCTCGCCGTGCCGAAGTCGGTCGGGAACGCCGTCGTCCGCAGCCGGGTCAAGCGCCAACTCCGCGAGACGTGGGCCGAGCTCGCCGCCGGCGCGAAGCCGGGGCACGACTACGTCCTCGTCGCGCGCCCGGGCCTCGCCGAGCCGGCGGACACCCGCGGGCACGCCTGGCTCGTCGAGCGCGTGACGGAAGTGCTGGAGAAGACGGGCGTATGAAGCTGATCGGGATCGGACTCGTCTACGCCTGGCGTTACAGCTTCGGCCTGCTGACGCCGCCGAACACCTGCAAGTACCACCCGAGCTGCTCCCAGTACGCGCTCGACGCCTTCGAGAAGCACGGCCTCGTCAAGGGGACGGCGAAGGCGGCCTGGCGGCTGCTTCGCTGCAACCCCTGGAGCCACGGCGGCGTGGACTACGCGTGATCGTCGCCAGCATCCTCACCCCGCTCGAGGACCTTCTCACCTGGGCGCTGACGCACCTGCACGACTCGGTCGGGCTCTCGTGGGCCTGGTCGATCGTGGCGCTCGTCGTGATCGTCCGGATGCTGCTCGTGCCGCTGACCGTCAAGCAGATCCACTCGATGCAGAACCTCCAGGCGCACGCGCCGGAGATGAAGGCCCTGCAGCAGAAGTTCAAGCACGACAAGCAGAAGCTGAACCAGGAGCTGATGGGCTTCTACAAGGAGAACCAGATCAATCCGGCCGCCTCCTGCCTGCCGATCGTGGCGCAGATCCCCGTCTTCATCGGTCTCTTCTTCGTGCTCAAGGGCTTCGAGAAGGAGGTGCTGCCGAATTACCAGGCCACCGACCTCGACTGGCTCGGCCTCGTCAACATCATCGAGAACACGAAGGTGGGCTGGGGCCCGCTCCTCGTCGTCTGCTACGCGATCAGCCAGCTGACCTCGTCATTCCTGATGTCGACGACGATGCAGCCGGCGCAGCGCGCGCTGATGCTGATCCTCCCGATTGCCTTCATCCCGTTCGTGCTCAACTTCCCGGCCGGCCTGATGGTCTACTGGCTGACCACGAACCTGTGGACGACCGGCCAGGGGCTGATCACCCGCCGCCTGACGCCGAAGCCGAAGCCGCCGCCCAAGAAGAGCTCGCGGACCCCGCCGAAGGAGCAGGCCGAGGCGACTGCGGCGCTGGCCGAGGCGAAGCCGCAGCCGAAGCAGGCGCCCAAGCAGGTCCGCAAGGTCAAGCGCAAGAAGGGCGGCGCCCGGCGATGACCGAGGTCTCCGTCGAGGCGTCGGGCGAGACGGTCGGCGAGGCCAAGTGGGCGGCCCTTCGCGATCTCGAGCGCAAGCGGCCGGGCCTGGACAAGGCCGCGGTCCGCTTCCAGGTCGTGACCGAGGGGGAGCGCGGGATCCTCGGCGTCGGCTACGAGCCGGCCCGTGTCCTGGCGAGCATCGACGACGACGGGCCGGTCGCGGCGGAGCCCGTCTTCGAGCCCGCCGCGAGCGACAGCCCCGATGGCGCCCGCCTCCGCGAGCTCGTCGAGCGCGTCGTCGCGGTGATCGGCGTCGAGACGTCGATCCGGATCGACGAGACCGACGAGGAGGTCCGCGCGACCTGCTCGGGCGACGACCTCGGGATGCTGATCGGCAAGCACGGCCAGACGATCGACGCGATCCAGTACCTCGCGAACGCGATCGTCTACCGCGACCGGTACGACGAGCGGAAGCGGATCGTGGTCGATGCGGCCGGCTACCGGGCTCGCCGCCAGACCGCGCTCGACGCGCTGGCGCTCCGGCTCGCCGAGCAGGCCTCCGCGACCGGCGAGCGCGTGGAGCTCGAGCCGATGACGGCGGTCGAGCGGAAGATCGTGCACGAGAAGCTGAAGGACGATCCCGAGGTCGAGACGCTGAGCGAGGGGACGGAGCCGAACCGCTACGTCGTGATCGTCCCCCGTGGCTTCCGGGTCTGAGGCTGTTCTCGAGCGCTGGCTCGAGGCGGTCGTTGCCACGCCGGGACTGACCGCGCTCGAGGGCGCCGAGGCGCGCCGCGTGCTCCTCGACGACGCGCTCGCCGGGCTGGAGCTCGTCCGGCGCGAGGGAGGCTCCGTGATCGACGTCGGCTCCGGCGGCGGCACCCCGGGGATCCCACTCGCCGCCTCGCTGCCCGAGGTGGAGGTGACGCTGCTCGAGGCCGAGCGCCGCAAGACGGAGTTCCTGCAGCGCTGGACCGCCGAGCTCCCGAACCTCCGGGTGGTCTGGGGGCGCGCCGAGGAGCACGTTGCCCGGAGCAACAAGGTCGCGGTCGCCAAGGCTCTCGCCCACCCGCCGGTCGCGGCCGAGTGGTGCCTGCCGCTCGTCGAGGAGGGCGGCGCCGTCGTCCTCTGGGTCGGCCCGAGCGCGGAGCCGGAGCGCGTCGCCCGGGTTGCGGAGAAGCTCGCGGCCGAGCTCGAGGAGAGCCCACCAGGCTTCCTCATCCTGCGCAAGACGGGGCCGACGCCGCCGGGCTTCCCACGGCGCCCCGGAATGGCCAGGAAGCGTCCGCTGGCCTAGCTAGTCTCGGGGGGTGGCCGGGACGATCTACGCAGTGGCGAACCAGAAGGGCGGGGTCGGCAAGACGACCACCGCCGTCAACCTGGCAGCGTGCCTCGCGGAGGCCGGGGAGCAGGCGCTCCTCGTCGACCTCGACCCGCAGGCGAACGCGACCTCCGGGCTCGGCGAGAAGGCGAACGGAACCTCGAGCTACGACCTCCTCGACGGCGCCCCGCTCGCCGAGATCGCGCGCCCCACCCGCTTCGGCAACCTCGAGCTCGTCCCCGCGAAGCCCGACCTCGCAGGCGCCGCCGTCGAGCTCTCGCGGCACGGCGACGGCGAGCGCTACCTCCAGGGCTCGCTCGCGACCGCGCGCGACCGTTACGGCTACGTCTTTCTCGACTGCCCGCCCTCGTTCGGCCCGCTGACCGTGAACGCGCTCGCAGCCGCCGACCGGGTGATCGTGCCGGTCCAGGCCGAGTACTACGCGCTCGAGGGCCTCTCCCAGCTGCTCGGCTCGATCGAGCTC
>JBBQHQ010000070.1:0-12742 GCA_038324115.1 Gaiellales bacterium | reverse complement strand
GAGTTGGACGTCGGCCAGCTGGACCTCCGCCAGCTGGACGAGCGCCTCCTGGACGTCCGCCTCGTGGACGTCCGCAAGCTGGTCGAGCTAGCCGCCCGCCCCCTCTCGCTGGTTCGTGCCCAGGCGGCTCCCCCGAACGGGGGAGCCGCCGCCCCCCTTCCGGAGGATCCCCCGAGACCCCCAAGGGGGTGAGTCGCCCGCCTCCCCTGGTCGATGGCGACATAGGCGTCACTGCGGCGCCGCCGAACAGGGAGCTACCGTGCCCGGGTGGACAGAGAGATGAGCGTCACGGCTGCCGCCGAGCCGGCGGGCTTCCAGTCGCGCCGTGTCCGCCGTATGCCCATGACGGCATGGGCGTACGCGGCGACGATCTTCGTCGCGGCGATCGTCGCGACGATCGCCGGCGCGCGTGGGGTCGACTCACCCTCGCGGCAGGAGCTGCTTCCCTTCCTGATCCTGCTTCCGCTGGCCGCCGCTGCGCCATTCCTGCGAGTGAGCACGGGCCGGAACCAGTCGCTGAGCACCACCTCTGCGTTCGTCGTCGCGGCGGCGCTCGTGCTGCCGCCGGAGCTCCTCGTCGCCCTTGTCGTCCTGCTCCATCTGCCCGAGTGGGCCAAGAATCGGTTCCCCTGGTACATCCAGACCTTCAACATCGCCAACTACACGCTCGACGCCCTGGCCGCCTGGGCCGTGGTCAGGCTCGTCAGCGGCGGGGACGATCTCACGGTCGCGCTCGGCGGCCTCGGCGCCGCAGCGGCCTTCGTGCTCGCGAACCACCTCCTGCTCGCCCCGATGCTGAAGCTCGGCCGCGGCCACTCGTTCCGGGAGAGCGGCCTGTTCGCGCCGCTCAACCTCGCGATCGAGTCGGTCGTGGCGGCGCTCGGGATCGCCATCGCCCTCTTCGTCGGCGCGAACCCCTGGCTCCTCCCCACGCTGCTCGCTCCCCTGCTGCTCGCCCGCCGCTCGACCTCGATGATCGCGCTCGTCCGCGAGTCCGAGGAGCGCTTCCGCGCGATGTTCGAGGAGGCTCCGATCGGGACGATGCTGATCGGGATCGACCAGACGCTCGTCGCGGTGAACCACGCGATCGAGGAGCTGCTCGGCTACAGCGAGGCGGAGCTCAAGCTGCTCCCGCAGAGCCCGATCCATTCAAACGACCGCGAGGAGGGGGACGCACTCTGGGATGAGCTCTCCCGGGGCGAGCGCGACTCCTACCGCCGCGCCATCCGCTACGTCCGCTCCGACGGCGAGCTTGTCTACGCGAATCTGGCGATGGCGCTCGTTCGCGATGCCGACGCGAAGCCCGCCTTCGCGATCGGGATGGCCGTCGACGTCACGGGCCAGACCGAGCTGGAGGAGCGCCTGCGCCAGAGCCAGAAGCTGGAGGCGATCGGCCGCCTCGCGGGCGGCGTCGCCCACGACTTCAACAACATGCTGACCGCGATCGGTGGCTATAACGCGCTCGCGCTCGAGCGGCTGCCCCCCGACTCGCCGGTGCGCCCCGACCTCCAGGAGGTCGGCCGCGCCACCGACCGGGCAACCGCGCTGACCCGCCAGCTGCTCGCCTTCAGTCGCAAGCAGGTGCTCCAACCGGAGCTGCTCAATCTGAACGGCGTCGTCGTCGAGCTCGAGGCGATGCTCCGCCCGCTGATCGGCGAGAACGTCGTCCTCGAGACCGAGTTCGAGCCGGCGCTCGGCCCGATCGAGGCCGATCCGGGCCAGCTCCAGCAGGTCGTGATGAACCTCGTCGTCAACGCCCGCGACGCGATGCCGGAGGGTGGCCGGATCGTGATCGGGACCGCCAACGTCGACGTCGGCGAGGACGACCCCTCGATCGAGCCGGGCCGCTACATCTCGCTGACCGTTCGCGACACCGGGCACGGAATCGACGAGGAGACACTCGCCCAGATCTTCGAGCCGTTCTTCACGACGAAGGAGCGCGGCAAGGGCACCGGGCTCGGGCTTGCCACCGTGTACGGGATCGTGAAGCAGAGCGGCGGCTACGTCGTCGTCGAGAGCGAGCCGGGGGTCGGGACGACGTTCACGATCTACCTGCGCCGGGTGGCGGAGACGCGCGCCGCGCCCCGCGAGGCGAACGTCGAGCTCCCGCCTGCGACCCAGGAGACGCCGGTGCGCGAGACCGTCCTGCTCGTCGAGGACGAGGAGGTCGTCCGCCGGCTCGTCCGCCAGGTGCTCGAGGGGGCCGGCTACGGCGTCCTCGAGGCCGCCGACGGCGCCGAGGCGGTCGCGCTCGGGTCGGAACGACACGTCGACCTGCTCCTGACCGACCTGATGATGCCGAAGCTCGGAGGGCTCCAGGTCGCGGAGCAGCTCCGCGCGCGCAGCCCCGAGCTGAAGGTCGTGCTGATGTCGGGGTTCGCCGACGGCGTCACCGAGGACGGGCCGCTCGGCCCGCGGACGGCGCTGCTCGAGAAGCCGTTCACGTTCACGGCGCTGACCGACACGGTCCGCGGCCTGCTCGCCGCCCCCTGAGCCGGCCTTCCGCCCGCGTAGATCAGGTTGCGCCCGTGTTGCGTTTCTGTTGTACCTGAGTTTTACTCAACTAAACAGGACTCCAGCCGTCGAAAGGCGGTGAACGGAATCGTTCGGACGGCACCTGCCGCCCGGCTGACGAAGGGAGTCCGATGCACAGAAAGCTCTGGCCCTCGCTCCTCCTGGCGGCCATCGGGGCGTGCCTGCTCGTCGGCGCGAGCCTCGCTGCACCGCAGGGCCCCCGGGCCACCGGAGGGACGGATACCGCCGGCGCAACTCGCGGCGGGACGCTCCGCGTGAACGTCTCGAACACCGATTTCGAGTACCTGGACCCGGCCCTCGCGTACGACGCGATCGGCTGGTCCGTGCTCTACATGACGAACCTGATGCTGCTGAACTACCCGGACAAGCCAGCGCCCGAAGGCTCGCGGCTCGTCCCGGATGCAGCCGCCGGGTTCCCGGTCGTCTCGAAGGACGGCCGGACGTACACGTTCACGCTCAAGAGCGGCCTCAAGTTCAGCGACGGGTCCCCGGTGACCGCCGCGGCGTTCAAGCGTGCCTTCGAGCGAGTCGCCGATCCGAAGCAGGGCTCGCCGGCGACGGCGTTCCTGCACCAGGTCGTTGGCGCCGACGAGCGGTCGGACGGCAAGGCCCCCTCGGTCACCGGCGTCGTCGCGAAGGGTCAGAAGCTGACGATCCGGCTCAAGCGACCCGACCCGACGTTCCTGGCCCAGGTCTCGATGCCGTTCTTCGCGGCAGTCAAGCCGAGCATGGCGATCGACCCCAAGGGGATCGACGTCTTCCCCTCCGCCGGCCCGTACCGGGTCGTCAGCCGTGACGTTGGCCGCGGCGCGATCCTCGAGCGGAACCCGAACTACAACGGGAACCGGCCGGCGAACCCGGACCGGATCGTCTTCACGACGAACACCGACCTGAACCAGAGCCTGCTGCAGGTGCGAGCGGGCCAGGTGGACTACGACGCCGGCGGGCTTCCCCCCACCGCGCACGAGGGCCTCGCGACGCAGTTCGGCGTCCACAAGGGCGGCAACTTCCGCTACTTCGTCAACACGGGGATCAACACGACGTACCTGGCGTTGAACACGAGTCGGCCCGCGTTCTCGAAGGTGTCGCTTCGCAAGGGCGTCAACTGGGGCGTCGACCGGCCCGCGATGCTGCGGGTCGCCGGCAAGTTCGCCGGAACCCGCACCGACCAGATTCTCCCGCCGAACATCCAGGGCTTTCGCGACGCGAAGCTCTACCCGATCAAGGGGGCGGATCCGACCCGGGCGAAGCAGATCGCCGGCAACGCCACGGACACGATCACGATCCTGCACACGACGAGCGCGACCTCGACCGCCCGGGCCCAGGTGCTCCAGTACAACCTGACCCAGATGGGCCTGAAGGTCGTGCTGAAGCCGCAGCCCTTCGCCGTCGCGATCAAGACGGCCGGAACCAAGGGCTCCGATTTCGACATGTTCCTGATCGCGTGGTTCGCGGACTACCCGGATCCGTTCGACTTCATCAACGTGCTCCTGGACGGCCAGAACATCCAGGATTCGAACAACAGCAACTACTCGTACCTGAACAACCCGACCTTCAACAAGCGGATGGAGGCGGCCTCGAAGCTCTCCGGCCAGGCGCGCTACGTGGCGTACGGGAAGCTGGATGTCGACATGATGAAGACCGCGGCCCCCTGGGCCCCGCTCTCGAACGGGAACATCCGCGAGTTCGTCGCGGGCCGCATCTCGAACTACATCTTCCACCCGGTCTACGGCGGGGCGGTCATGAACGCCCTGGCGATCAAGTAGCAGCAACCACCACCGCTGCGACACGGAGGGGCCGTCCCGCGGCCCCTCCGTCGTTCTCCGGGTACGGTTTGGACGTGGCCGACTCCCTTCGCGGACAGCTCCTGGTGGCGACGCCGTCGCTCCTCGATCCCAATTTCGCGCGCAGCGTGATCCTCGTGGCCGAGCACGGCGACGAAGGTGCGATGGGCCTCGTCCTCAACCGCCCCTCCGAGACCCGCGTCGGCGAGGTCGTTCCGGAGCTCTCCGCGCTCTCCGGGGACGAGGAGGCGGTCTACGTCGGCGGGCCGGTGGCGAGCGAGTCGGTGCTCGCGCTCGTCGAGCTCGACGACCCGGCCGACGCATCGGAGCTCGTGCTCGGCGACGTCGGCTTCGTCCAGGATCCCGACGTGACCGGCCGGCGCGGCCGGATCTTCGCGGGCTACGCGGGGTGGTCGCAGGGCCAGCTCGAGGCGGAGCTCGCCGAGGAGGCGTGGATCGTCGTCCCGGCCGAGCCCGACGACGTTTTCAGCGACACGCCCGACGGGCTCTGGAGCGCCGTGCTTGCGCGTCAGGGCGGCCCGCTCGCGCTGCTCGCGACGATGCCGCCCGACCCCTCGCTGAACTAGCCGGGACGCGTCAGCCGGTAGACACCGCCTCGCGGCAGCTCCTCCGCCGAGCCCTCCTCGACGATCCAGCTCTCCCGCGCGCCCTCGAGGAAGGCGCCGAGGGCCGGCCGCCCCGGGTCCGCGAGCAGCACCTCGCGCCCGAGCCGGGGCAGGAGGGTGAGCAGCTCCTCGACGTTCCGCCGCTCGTAGAGCACGTCCGCGGCCAGGACGAGGTCGAACGGGCCCGCGGGCGCCTCGGGGTCGGCCCACGCGAGCAGCGCCGTCTCCAGCGCCGCCCCGTTCCGCTCCGCGTTCCGCGCCGCGAAGACGAGCGCGTCGGCCGACCAATCGGTCGCAAGCACGTGGGCGCCGCCCAGCGACGCCGCGATCGCGGGCAGGGCCAGCCCGCAGCCGAGCTCGATCGCCCGCATCCCCCGGAGCCTGCTCCCGGCGACGACCCGGGCGAGCGCGAGCGCGCTCGGCCAGAGCTCGGCCCAGTAAGGCAGGAGCTCCTCCCGCTCGAACGCCTCCTCCTCGATCAGCTCCACGGCATCCGGCGGGTGCACCAGCGTGAGCGTGTGCCCCCCCACCTCGACCGTGCTCTCCACGACATCCATGGCCTGACCTCACACGGGCCGCCGAAGACGGCCCCTTTACGGATTTTCGCAAGATGAGCATCGGCTCCTGCGGATGCTCATCTTGCGCAGCAAGCTCAGACGATCAGCCGGCGCTCCAGGTACGCGGCGAGCCGGGTCAGCGGGAACGAGATCAGGAAGAAGACGACGGCGACGGCGCCGTAGATCTCGAACGCGTGCGTGTTCAGCGTCGTGAACGTCAGCCGCTCGGCGGAGCGCTCGCCGGTCTCGAGCAGCTCGGCCGCCCCGATCACCTGGGCGATCGTCGTGTTCTGGATGATGTTCACCAGCAGCGAGACGAACGGTGGCAGCAGCCGGCGGAGCGCCTGAGGCAGGATCACGTGCCGGTGCCGGCCGAGCCAGCCGAACCCGAGCGCCTCGGACGCCTCGTGCTGCTCGCGGGGGATCGAACCGACGGCGCCACGGGTCGCCTCCGCGACCTGGGCGCTGCCCCAGAGGGTCAGCCCGATCGCTGCAGCGGTGAACGCGTCGAAGCGGAGCGCGTCGCTGATCGAGGGCAGGGCGAAGAAGACGATGAAGATCGTGACGAGGATCGGGAGGCCGCGCCAGACCTCGACGTAGACCCGGATCGCGGCTCGGACCGGCTTCGAGTCGACCGTCAGCAGCGTCCCGAGCACGATCCCGATCACGGCGCTGCCGACGAGCGCGAGCCCGGCGATCCGCAGCGTCCCGGGCAGGCCGACCGTGAACATGTAGCGGGCGACGGGCTCGACCCAGTCCGGGAGGCTGTAGGCGAGCATCAGCGGGTCTCCGGGAGGGCGAGGTGGGACTCGAGCAGGCGGATCAGGCCCGACATCGTCCAGACGATCGCGAGGTAGGCGACCGCGAGGGTGCCGAACGTCTCGAGCGTCCGCGGCGAGAGCGCGTTGATGTTGTAGGCCGTGTAGGTCAGCTCCGGATACCCGATCACGTAGAGCAGCGAGGTGTTCTTGACGACGCTGATGTAGGTGTTGATCGAGGCGGGGAGCGCGATCCGGCCGCCGATCGGCAGCGTCACGTGTGCGAACGTGCGCAGGGGGCTGAAGCCGAGCGCGGAGCCGGCCTCCTCGAAGCGGTCGGGGACGGCCTCGAAGCCGGCCCGGAAGTTCTCGGTGTTGAACGCGCCGCCCCAGATCGTCACGGTCACGACCGCGACGGTGAAGGCGTCGAGGGTGATCCCGACCGAGGGCAGGCCGAAGAAGACGAAGAAGATCTGGACGAGGATCGGCGTGTTCCGGATCACCTCGACGTAGACCGCGGCGAGCTGGCTGACGACGGGGACGCGGCGCGCGCGGGCGGCGCCGAGCACGAATCCGACGACTGCGGCCCCGACGACTGCGATCGCGGACACGAGCAGCGTCCGCCCCAGGGCCGTCACGAGCTCGCCCCCGTAGGTGGAGAAGTACGACCAGTCGAAGGCGAGCGCGAGCATCAGCGGGAAAGGTGGGAGCGGCCGCCGTAGCGGCCGCTCCCGGTCGGATCCCCTACGGGCACTGCGTGGTCAGGTCGCCCTTCGAGTAGTAGAAGACCTGCTTCGGGCGGAGGATGTTCTTCGAGAACGCCCCCAGGAAGCGGGCCGGGACCGTGTTCTTCAGGATCGGGTAGAACGCGTCCCGCTTCGACATGATGTTGAGCCGGGAGTCGACCCAGCGCTTCATCGCGTCGTTCCCCTGCTTCATGCCGATCCCGTACGGGAGCGGCAGGAAGAGGTCGTCGGTCAGCTTCAGGGTCGGGTCGGTGGCCGCGATCCCGACGAGGACGGTGTCGTCCCACATCAGGGTCTCGGACCGTCCGTCCTTGAACGCCAGCAGCGCGTTCGTGAACCCGTCGGTGACGAGCAGCTTCGCGGTCTTGAAGCAGTTCTTGACCCAGCGGTCGTAGATCGAGCCGCTCGTGGTCGCGATCGTCTTGTTCGGCAGGTCGGCGAGCGAGCGCACCGGCGTCTCGTTCCGGACGAGCAGCCGGCCCGTCGCCTTGTAGTAAGCCCGCGAGAAGTCGATCCGGGTGTCGCGGTCCGGCGTGTAGGTGAACGTGGCGATCACCAGGTCGACGCGACCCGTGGTCAGTGACGGCTCACGGGCCGGCGTCGTCACGCACGTGTACGAGACCCGGTTCTCGCGGCCGAACGCGAACCGTGAGAACCACTTGGCGATCTCGATGTCGAAGCCGGCGTGCTTGCCGGTGACATCGATGTAGCCGAACGGCGGCGAGTCGCACTTGACCCCGATGTTCCACCGCTTCCGTGCTGCGACCTCGGCCGGCAACGGCGGCAGCGTCCGCGCCGCGGCCTTGGCCCCGGCGGCACTCGTTGCAGCCGTGGGCTGGGCGATCGCCAAAGCGGCTCCGACCGCCGCGACGAGCCCGACCCCCAGCATGACCAACAGAATCCGTCTCACTGTCTTTCTCCTCCCGATCGACTGACGTTCTCCTCGTGCTCCAGCTCGTCGAGCGAGTCGGCGAGCTGGAGTGTCCGGCGCAGGAACCGCCTCGTCCGTTCGTCCTGTGGGTTGTCGAGCACGTCGGCCGGGACACCTTCCTCGACGATCCGGCCCTCGTCCATGAACACAAGCCTGTCCCCGACCTCGCGGGCGAACTGCATCTCGTGCGTGACGACGAGCATCGTCATTCCGGCCCGCGCGAGGTCGCGCATCACGATCAGCACCTCGCCGACGAGCTCCGGGTCGAGCGCGGAGGTGACCTCGTCGAAGAGGATCACGTGCGGCTCCATCATCAGCGCCCGGGCGATCGCCACCCGCTGTTGCTGGCCGCCCGAGAGCTGGTGCGGGTGCTGGCTGGCCTTCTCCGGCAGTCCTACGCGCTCGAGCAGTTCGCGGCCGCGAGCCTCCGCCTCGGCCCGGGGGGTCTTCCGGATCTTCCGGGCTGCGAGCGTGACGTTGTCGAGCGCGGACAGGTGGGGAAAGAGGTTGAACTGCTGGAAGACCATCCCGATCCGCTGGCGCAGGTCGGAGACGTCGGCACCCTTGGCGGTGATCTCCTCGCCCTCGAAGAGGATCCGGCCCGAGTCGATCGGCTCCAGCCGGTTGATGCAGCGGAGCAGCGTGCTCTTGCCGCTACCACTGCGGCCGATCACGACGAGCGCCTTGCCCGCACTGACGTCGAGGTCGACCCCGTCGAGGACGAGGTTCGTCCCGAAGCTCTTGCGTACGCTCTCGAGCCGGACGATCGGCGGGTCCGCGCTCACCCGCGCGCAGCCCGTCCCCTGTGTGTTTCCGCTCGCATGCTCCCCACGATCAAATGAGAAGCGGCGTCAGAAGTCAAGCAGGGCGGCCGGCGACGCGGAGGATGGTCTCCGTGAGCTGCTCGAGCGCCCCGCTCTTCTCGACGTACTCGGCGGCGCCCGCCTCGAGTGCGGCCGTGTGACTGAGGGCGTCGGTGTGCCCGCTGAGCGCGATCACGCGGAGCTCCGGGCGGGCAGCCAGCAGCCGCCGGGTCGCGGCGACGCCGTCCAGCACCGGCATCGACATGTCCATCAGGACGACGTCCGCCGACGCCTCGCTCGCCTGCTGCACGGCCTCCCGGCCCGTCGTCGCCGTCCCGACCACCTCGAAGCGCTCGTCGGCGTCGAGCAGAGTCGTCAGGGCCTCGACGAACAGCACGTGATCGTCGACGATCAGGATCCGAACGGGGGTCTGGGGCGGATCGGCGGACAGAGCGAGATGATGGCAGAGATCGGCGGCCGACCCGCCGGTACCCGACCTGCTCAGCGAGCCGAGATGTACTCGTTCAGATACTGGAGCTGGTAGCTCTGCTTCTGGCTCGTGAACTTGACGAGATCGCCGATCGAAACCATGCCGACAAGGCCGCCCTCGCTGACGACGGGCACGTGCCGGATCCGCTTGTCGGTCATCAGCGCCATCCCCTCCTCGACGGTCGTCTCGGGGGTGACCATCAGTACGGGCGAGGTCATCACGTCCCGGACGATCGTGTTGTGCGAGGTGCGGCCCTCGATCGCGATCCGGCGCAGGTAGTCGCGCTCGGTGAAGATCCCGGAGATCCGCTCCCCGTCGGTGACGAGGATCGCGCCCACGTTCGCGTCCACCATCGCCTTGATCGCCTCGAAGACGGTCGCGCCGCCCTCGATCTGGACGACGTCGCCGGGCTTCCCGGACAGGATCTCTGCGATCGTGCTCATGAGCCGATTATGACAAACCGGCCTCCAGGCTGCTCGGGGCCGCTACGGTTGAGAGGGTGAACGCCAAGCGTGGGTTGACGAGCCGCGGCGCCCAGAAACGGGGCGAGCGCGAGAGGGCAACCGGTCTCGACCCGGAGGACGAGGCGGCCCGCTGGCTCGCGGAGCACGACGCGCCGCCCCCGCCACCGATCTCGAAGTCGCTGCTCAAGTCGAAGGAGCTGCACCGCTTGCGCAAGGCCCGCGGCGGCTGAGCGATGGAGCTCGGCGTCTTCACGTTCGGCGACCAGCCCGCCGGCGTCTCGCCGGCGGAGCGGCTCGCGAACCTGCTCGAGGAGGTCGAGCTCGCCGAGCAGGTCGGGCTCGACGTCTTCGCCGTCGGCGAGCACCACCGGCCCGACTTCGTCGTCTCGGCTCCCGCGGTCGTGCTCGCCGCGGCTGCCGCGCGGACACAGCGGATCCGACTCTCGAGCGCCGTGACCGTCCTCAGCTCCGATGACCCCGTGCGCGTCTTCGAGTCCTTCGCGACCCTCGACCTGCTCTCGGGCGGGCGCGCCGAGATCATGGCCGGCCGGGGCTCCTTCATCGAGTCGTTCCCGCTCTTCGGGCTCGACCTGGACGACTACGACCAGCTCTTCGCCGAGAAGCTCGAGCTGCTACTCCGGCTCCGTGACTCCGAGCGGGTCGACTGGCCGGGCAGCCGGCTGACGCAGCGGCTCGAGGACGTCGCCGTCTACCCGCGACCGCTCCAGCAGCCACTGCCCGTCTGGATCGCTGTCGGCGGCAACCCGGAGTCGGCGATCCGCGCCGGGACGCTCGGGCTGCCGATGGCACTCGCGATCATCGGCGGCCTGCCGGAGCGCTTCACGCCCTTCGCGGAGCTGCACCGGGAGGCGGCTCTGCGGGCCGGCCACGAGCGGCCGGCGCTCAGCATCAACTCGCACGGCTACGTCGCCGAGACATCTCAGCGCGCGCTCGACGAGTCGTATCCGTACGTCAGCGAGGCGATGAACCGGATCGGCCGCGAGCGCGGCTGGCCGCCGCAGCAGCGCCAGGACTACGACGCGTCAGCGACCCGGCGGGGGGCGAACTTCGTCGGCAGCCCGGCCCAGGTGGCCGAGAAGATCCTGCTCCAGCACGAGCTCTTCGACCACGACCGCTTCCTCGTCCAGTTCACGATTGGCGGGATGCCGCACGAGCAGATTCTTCGCTCGATCGAGCTCTTCGGCACCGAGGTCGCGCCCGTCGTCCGCGAGGAGCTGGCGCGGCGGGGAGCGCCGGCGGGTGCGAGCGCCTGACGTGTCCAACTCCCGCCTCGTCTACTCGACCGGAGACGGCGACCACCGCCGCCGGTCCGACCCGAAGCAGAAGGCCCCGGCTGGCCCGGCGCTCCCCGACGACGGCGTCGTCCGCGTCTTCCGGGAGAAGGGCGGTCGCGGCGGCAAGGTCGTCACCGTCGTGCGCGGGCTCCCGCCTGCGCAGCTCAGGGACGTCGGCAAGGAGCTGAAGCGCCACTGCGGCACCGGCGGGTCGGTGAAGGAGGGCGCGGTCGAGCTGCAGGGCGACCATCGCGAGAAGGTGGCGGCGCGCCTGGAGGGCCAGGGCTACGAGGTCAAGCTGGCGGGCGGCTGACGAGGATCTCCCGGAAGCGCGCGGCCTCGGCCATGTCGGACAATTCTAGGACAAATCGGTTTCGCCGCCGCGGTCACGCGGTAGACGCACGGTGATGCGGGCGGCCATCCCTCCACCGAGCACCCTGGTTCGCCGCTCGGCACTCGCCGCGATCCTCGCGCTCAGCTTCTACGTGCTGATCGGCCACGCGGCTCGCGGACCGATGTCGCTCCGCGGCGGTATGCACGGACTGGGCATCTGCCTCGTCCTCACCGCGCTCGCGGGGCTCGTCCAACTCGTTCGACCGCGCACCCCGCGCGCCCCCACGCCGGTCGCGAGCGCGCCGCGACGACTCGGCGAGCCGAGGCGAATCCCGCTCGCCCGCGCCCGCCCTTCCCCGATCGTCCTTCAGCGCCTCCTGCGTTGACCCGGGCTCGACGCCGTCCAGACGGCGTCCAGCGATCCGTCAACGACAACGCAAGGAGCCAACGAAATGCCGAAGTACGCACGCACACTCATCCTGCTCGTGGGCGCCGCCCTCGCGCTCACCGCCGTCGGGATCGCCTCCGGCGTCGGCCGCGGTTCGCCCTCCTACGGCACCCAGATCGAGGAGACGGGGACAGGCCCGCTCGTTCGACCGACGATTCCGGTCACCCCATCGGTGCCGACGCTCCGCGGCACGAAGTCCGGCTCGACCCGCACGTTCCGGCTCACTGCCGCGCAGTTCACCCAGAAGTTCGCGAACTTCCCACTGAAGACCGCGCAGTTCTGGGGGTACAACGGGAGCAGCCCCGGCCCGACGCTGATCTCCACTGCAGGAGAACGCGTCCGGGTTGTGCTCCGGAACGAGCTGCCCGTGCCGACGACGATTCACTTCCACGGCCTCCACCAGCCGAACGGAGCCGACGGCGTTGCGGGGATCAGCCAACCGAACCCCGTTCCACCGGGAGGCTCGTACGTGTACGCGTTCACGCCGGGTCACAGCGGCACGTTCGCCTACCACTCCCACACCGAGGGAGCCGTCCAGGAGCTGCGCGGCATGGACGGCTTCTTCCTCGTCCTCCCGCGCCGCGAGCGGCGCTCGACGAAGGTCGACGTCGACGTCGCGATGGTGCTGCAGGAGGCGGCGCCGGCCGGCGAAGGCGGGCTCCTCAACCCGTTCCCGGGCGGGACGGGCGACTTCCCCTTCAAGCTGATCAACGGCAAGACGGGTGAGGCGGCCGGCAAGCCGATCACGATTCACAAGGGCGACCGGGTCCGGATCAGGGTCTACAACGCATCGAATGGCCCGCACGCGATGCACCTGCACGGCCACGACGAGGTGCTCGTGGCGAAGAACGGTCACGTCGTGCCGCGCGTACGGCAAACGACCCAGAACGTGGCACCGGGCGATTTCTTCGAGCTCGAGTTCACGGCGACGAACCCCGGCAACTGGATCTTCCACTGTCACTTCCCACACCA
>JBBQHQ010000069.1:0-12789 GCA_038324115.1 Gaiellales bacterium | reverse complement strand
TTCCGGGGCCTGCGCCCGCGTCGAGGAGCGTCCGCGGCCGCCAGTCGGGGCGCTGCACGCGGAGCCGGGAGAGCACGGCGACCGCGGCGGCGTAGGTCGCGGGGGCGCGCTGGGCCACGTAGGCGAGGACATCCACGCGCGAGCGGGCTGGCCGGGCGGCGCCGCCCTCGCGGTAGGCGGCGCTGAGCCGGGCGGCGGCTGCCTCGAGCGACGCACGGCCGGCGGCGCGGACGAGCCCGTCGATCGCGGCCTGGAGCGGTGGCGGCAGCTCGGGCGGGGCCATCGCCGCACCGTACTCTCCGCGTGATGCGGAGAGAGCTGGAGGCTGGTCTCTGGGGCGCGGCGCTGAGCGGGGCGCCCTCGACCCTGCACGCCCTCGCCACCGGGCGCGACCCGCTCGAGGCGACGAGGGCAGCCGGGACGATCCTGCGCCCGGAGGAAGACCGCACCCTGCCACTCGTGCTGGCGGCGGCGCCCCTGCATCTCACGCTCTCGCTCGGCTGGGCATTCGCCCTCGAGCGCTCCGGCGCGCGCGGCGCGGTCCGGGGCGCGCTCGCCGGCCTCGCGATCTGCGCGCTCGACCTCGGGCTCGTCGGCCGCCGCTTCCCGCGGATTCGCGCGCTGCCGCTCGCTCCGCAGGTCGCCGACCACGTCGCTTACGGCGCCGTCGTCGGGCTGGTGCTCGGACGACGGCACCGTGGCGAGGGAGGAAGCTAGGTCAGCGCGGCCTCGGGCACGTCGACGCCGATTCCCTCGGCGACGCGACGGCCGTAGTCGGCGTCGCACTGGGCGAGCAGGCCGACCATCCGCTCCTGGATCGGCGGGTCGCACTGCCCGAGCAGGTCGATCATGTTCAGGACGAGATCCTCGCGCTCGTCGTCCGGCATCGTCCGGTAGCGCTCCCCAGCCTGCGCGAAGTCGTTCTCGCGCGAGATCGTGGCCCGGGTCAGCCGACCCGTGATCTCGGGCTCGCAGTCGGGCGCCCCCTTGGGCGACTCGGCCAGGCCCCCGAGCGAGTTGGGCTCGTAGTTGACGAGTGGGTTCGGGCCGCGCTCGTCGACGCCGTAGGCCATCTGGCCGCCCTCCTGGTTCGTCGCCGCTCGGTTGACCGGCTGGTTGACCGGGAGCTGGAGGTAGTTCGGGCCGACCCGGTAGCGCTGCGTGTCGGAGTAGGAGAACGTCCGGCCGACGAGCATCTTGTCGTCCGAGAAGTCGAGCCCGTCCACGAGAACGCCGGTGCCGAACGCGACCTGCTCGCTCTCGTTGTGGAAGTTCTCCACGTTTCGGTTCAGGGTCATCATCCCGACCTTCTGGAGCGGGAACTCGTCCTCGGGCCACGTCTTCGTGTCGTCGAGCGGGTCGAAGTCGAGCTCGGGATGCTCGTCGTCGCTCATGATCTGGACGCACAGCTCCCACTGCGGGTGCTCGCCGCGCTCGATCGCCTCGTAGAGGTCCTCCGACGCGTGGCCCAGGTTCGTCGCCTGGATCGCGTCCGCCTCCGCCTGGCTCAGGGACTCGATCCCCTGCTGCGACTTCCAGTGGTACTTGACGAGCACGCCCTCGCCGGCGGCGTTCACGAGCCTGTACGTGTTCACCCCGAAGCCGTCCATCGTCCGGTAGTTCTTCGGGATCCCGCGCTTGGAGAAGAGCCAGCTCAGCATGTGCATCGACTCGGGGGTCAGGCTCATGAAGTCGAAGATCCGGTTCGGCATCTGCCGGAAGGTGACCGGGTCCGGCTTCAGCGCGTGGATCACATCCGGGAACTTGATCGCATCACGGATGAAGAAGATCGGGAGATTGTTGCCGACGAGGTCCCAGTTGCCGTCCTCGGTCTTGAACTTGACCGCGAAGCCGCGCGGGTCGCGGGCGGCCTCGGAGGAGTCGCGGCCGCCGATCACGGTCGAGAAGCGGATCGTGACCGGGGTCTCCTTGCCCTTCTCCTGGAAGAGCTTGGCGCGGGTGTAGGTGGACGCCGGCTCGTCGCCGATTGTCCCGTAGGCCTCGAAGACACCGTGCGCGACGAAGCCGCGCGCGTGGACGACGCGCTCCGGGATCCGCTCGCGGTCGAAGTGGCTGATCTTCTCGAGGAAGTGGTAGTTCTCGAGGGTCGCGGGGCCGCGCTCCCCGACCGTGCGCTGGTGCTGGTTGTCCGTGACGGGGTGGCCCTGGCGGGTGGTCAGCCGGGCCTTCGGCTCGTGCTCGGTCATCGCTTCGCTCCTCCTTCGGGTCTCGGCCCCAGTCTACGGCCGGCGCCCCGGCGGCCGCGCCGATCCCGTCCGCTACGGTGAGCTCATGAGCGCGGACGTGATCGAGGCGGGGAGCGAGCGCGAGGTGTCGTGCCCCCACTGCAAGAAGACGTTCACCGCGACGCTGATGCCAGGTCGCCGCGCGCGGGGCTTCAAGTGCCCCCACTGCCGCCTCTTCGTGCCGCTCGAGCGGATCGACGACGCCCCGCTCTCGCGCGACCCCGGCTAGCCGCCTGCCCGAAACCGTCGTGTCCGAGGGACAGTCCCCGGGACACGCCCCGTTCGGGCGCAGCCGCTACATGCAGTTCCTCAGGCCGGGAGCGAAGCGACCCCCGAGGGATCTTGGCGCGATCGGGAACGGCGCAAGCCGACCCCGATCTCGTTGCGCCCCAGTTACATACAGTTCCGCAGCGACTGGGCCTCGGGCAGGCCCTCGAGCTTCTTCAGCGTGTTGTTCTCGATCTGGCGGATCCGCTCGCGGGTGACCCCGAACGCCCGTCCGACCTCCTCGAGCGTGCACGGCGGCGTCCCCGAGAGCCCGAAGCGGAGCTCGATCACCTTCCGCTCGCGCTCGGGGAGCGCGGAGAGGGCGAGCTCGACGTCCTCGCGGCGGAGCGAGAGCGAGGCGGTGTCGAACGGGGACTCGGCCGAGTCGTCCGGAACGAAGTCGCCGAGCGAGCTCTCCTCCTCCTCGCCGATCGGCTTCTCGAGCGAGACGGGGAGCTGCGCCATCCGCTGGATCTCGCGCACCTCCTCGACCGTCATCTCGAGCTCCTCCGCGATCTCCTCCGGAGAAGGCTCCCGGCCGAGCCGCTGCACCAGCTGGCGCTCGATGTGCACGACCTTGTTCAGTTTCTCGACCATGTGCACCGGGATCCGGATCGTCCGCGCCTTGTCCGCGATCGCCCGGGTGACCGCCTGGCGAATCCACCAGGTCGCGTAGGTGGAGAACTTGAAGCCCTTGCGGTAGTCGAACTTCTCGACCGCGCGGATCAGGCCGAGCGAGCCCTCCTGGATCAGGTCGAGGAACGAGAGGCCGCGGCCGAGGTAGCCCTTGGCGATCGTGACGACGAGCCCTAGGTACCCCTCGGTCATGTGCGTCTTCGCCGCCATGTCGCCGCGCTCGATCCGCTTCGCCAGGTAGATCTCCTGGTCGGCAGTCAGCAGCGGGACCTTGCCGATCTCGCGCAGGTAGAGCCGCAGCGAGTCGAGCGAGGGCTCGACGCTGAGGTCGAGCTTCGGAGCCGGTTTCGTGTCCTCCTCGGCGAGCGCGGGCTGCTCGTGCGGCGGTGACTTGTACTGCTCGCCCTCGACGAGCTCGATCGAATGGTCGATCAGATAGGTGTAGAAGTCCTCGACCTGCTCCTTGGTCAGCTCGACGTCTTCGAGCCCGGAGACGATCTCGTCGTAGGTGAGGAACCCCTTCTCCTGACCGTGCGTGACGAGCTTCTGGAGCTCTTCTACCTCGGGGAGGGCGATCTCGACGGTGAGCAATGAACCTCGGCTTTCCTCGTGAGCGGACGGGACGGGCTACCGGAACCTGCCTAGACACACGAAGAGCCGGTTCGCGCGACACCGGCTCTGACCATCGAAGTCCGGAATATACATCGGTCCGGACGAGAAGTGGAAGCGGATTTTTCACACCGCCGTCAACGATCGGCGACGATCTCCCCCACGAGCTCGCCCCGGGAGTTCTCGAGCGGGACGACCCCGAGCTCCCCCGTCTCGACGCCCAGGCGGCGGAGCAGCTCGGCGAGCGCGGAGCGGATCGCGCGCGTGTTCCCGTCCTCGACCTTCAGCGCCAGCCCCAACCCATCCGGGCCGGCCGCGCACAGCAGCCCCTCGGCCCCGCCCTTGGCGATGAAGCCGGCGACCTCCTGCATCAGCAACGTGTCCGCACCCCGGGGCCCGCGGATCAGCTCGGGATGGGCCCGCATCGCGGCCGCGACCTCGGGGCCGCAATCCAGCCGCTCCAGGTTCGAGAACATCAGCGCCATCCGCTCGAGCGGGAGGGCGTACGTGGGGATGCCGCAGCCGTCGATCGCGACGGGCAGGTCAGCCGGGTCGGCCTCCGCCGCTTCGGCGATCGCGGCCAGGCAGGCGTGCTGCACCGGATGGGTGCCGAGCCGGTAGCCGCCGCTCGCCCAGCCGTGGGCACGGCAGGTCGCGAGCAGGCCCGCGTGCTTGCCGGAGCAGTTGTGATGGAGCCGGGTCGGCCCGGAGTCCGGCCCGGCGGTGCCGCATTCGAGCTCGTCCTCCTCCGCGGGCGCCTTGGCGAGGAGAGCGCGGACGGCGTCGAGCTGGTCGGGGAGCGCAAGGTGGGAGGCGGAGGCGATCGCGAGGTCGCGCGAGTCCAGGTCGTTGCGGCTCCGGGCGAGAGGGAGCGCCTGGAACGGCTTCGCGGACGAGCGCAGGAACGTCACGAGCATCGGGTCGCCGGCCTCCTCGACGACGCTTCCCTCCCGGACGGCGACGGCATGGACCCGGTGCACCGCCTCGACGACGTCGCCGCGCCGGACGACTACCCTGATGGGATCCACGCGGGGAGGCTACTTGCCGGAGTTACCTGAGGTCGAAGCCTGGGTCAGGGAGCTGGACGGGCCGGTCTCGGCCTCGCCCGTGCTGCAGGCCGGACCCGCGCACATCGCGACGTTGAAGACGTTCGACCCGCCCCTGAAGGCGCTTGAGGGCAAGCGGTTTGAGGGCGCCCGCCGGCGCGGGAAGTGGCTCCTCTTCCCGACCGACGACGGCGAGCTGCAGCTCCGGATCCACCTGATGAGCGCGGGCCGTGTCCGCTTCCTCGCTCCGGGGGCGAAGGGGCCGAAGACGCCGGCGTTCCGGCTCCGGTTCGAGGGCGGGGGCGAGCTCGTGCTCACCGAGGCCGGCTCGAAGAAGCGCGCGGGGGTCTGGCTCGAGACCCCGGAGCGGACGGAGGCGGAGCTCGCGCACCTCGGGCCCGAGGCACCCGGCCTGCAGGCAGAGACGCTGCGCGGGATCCTCGGCGCCGAGAACCGACGGCTCCATTCGCTCCTCCGCGACCAGCGGGCCCTCGCGGGAGTCGGCCGCGCGCACGCGAACGAGATCCTGAACCTGGCCGGCCTCTCGCCCTTCGCCCTCTCGACGCAACTCTCGGACGAGGACGTGGAGCGGCTCGCGGCGGCGATCGAAGAGGATCTCACCCGGGCGCTCGAGCTCCGGATCGCCGGCAAGGGCGACAAGGACGTTTACCTCGTCCACCGCCGGCTGGGCGAGCCCTGTCCCCGCTGCGGCGGCCCGATCCACCAGGTCGACTACGACGAGCACACCGTCTTCTACTGCCCGGCCTGTCAGACCGGCGGCCGGATCCTCAAGGACCGAAGGATGTCCCGCCTGCTCCGCTAGAAAGGACGTGGCCGCAGCGGCCGCTGTCCCGGGGACAGTCCCTCGCACATGTCCATGGCGGCCGTTGTCCCAGGGACAGTCCCTCGCACATGTCCGGTTTAGGCCGGTTGGGGGAGCGTGATCCGGAGCCGCTCGCCCTCGAGCGCGACCTCGGCGCCGAGCGCACGCAGGAGCCCGACCGCGAGCGCCGAGCCGAGATCCTTCGGGTCGTCGCCGAGCACGATCGCCGCCGCGCTCTCGACCACCGGCTCGATCGACACGACGGGGCCCTCGACCGAGACGACGACCTCGATGCCGCCGTGCCTGGCGGCGCCGTGGGCAAGCGCCCGCAGCGCCCGCTCGGCCGCCTCGACGTCGACCTCGACCGGCGCGCCCGAGCCCGTCGCGTCCGGCACCAGCTCCAGGGAGTCGACCACCCGGAGCATGGGGTCATAGCGCCCTCCCTCGATCCGGGCGGCGAGCGAGAGGATGTCGAGCAGCTCCACAAGCTCGTCTGCGGCTGCGTCGATCATCCCGAGGTACCGGCCGGCGGGATCCTCCAGCCCGTCCTGGCGGAGCAGCGTCTTCGCGAAACCGGAGACGGTCGCGAGCGGAGTCCGCAGGTCGTGACAGGCGAGCGAGACGAGACGAGTGAAGTCGGCTGGCACCCTGGTTGCTAGCGTAACCGCATGGCCCGCACGCCTGACCTGGCGACCCACGATCTCCAGGCCTCGGCGCCGGGGGTCGGGCTGGCGCTGACCCGCGCCGGCGTCACCCGCGTCCAGAAGGCGATCCGCATCAGCCACGAGGGCCACCAGACCGTGATGGCCGCGGAGATCGAGTGCACCGTCGACCTCGGTGGCGCCCAGAAGGGCGTGCACATGTCCCGCTTCGCCGAGCTCTTCGAGGAGGCGATCGAGTCGGTCGTGGCCAGCGAGGCGCTCCACGTGGAGACGCTCGCCGAGCACATCGCGCAGCACATCGTCGAGCGCCAGAGCGCCCTCCGGGCCGAGACGAAGATCACCGCCCACTGGCCGATCAGGCGGGAGACGCCCGTGAGCAAGCTCGCGACGCAGGAGATGGTCTCGCTCGTCGGGATCGCCGCCGCCTCCGCCGAGGGGACGCGCCGCATCGTCGGGGTCGAGGCGACCGGGATCAACGCCTGCCCCTGCGCCCAGGGCCTCGTCAAGGGCCGCGCGGCCGAGCGCCTCGCCGAGGCGGGCTTCGACGGCGGCGATGTCGAGCGGATCCTCGAGCTCGTCCCGATCGCGACCCACAACCAGCGCGGGCGCGGCACCCTGTACGTCGGCACCGAGCAGCAGCTGGACGCGACCGACCTGATGCGGATCGTCGAGAGCTCGATGAGCGCGCCGATCTACGAGCTGCTCAAGCGCCCCGACGAGCTCTTCGTGGTCGAGCACGCGCACCTGAACCCCCGCTTCGTCGAAGACTCAGTCCGGCTCTCGCTCAAGGGCGCGCTCGACGGGATCGAGGGCCTCGCTGACGGCGACTTCCTCTTCGCCCGCCAGGTCAACTTCGAGACGATCCACGCCCACGACGTCCTCGCGGAGCGCGAGGGCACCGTTGGCGAGCTGCGCACCGAGCTCGGCACGGGGGCGCCGCCGCCGCGCCACACCTCGCTCGCCGAGTGGCTCCGAGCTTAGGAGCGCCGGAACGAGAAGCGGCTCTCGGTGCCCGCCCGCAGCCGGGTGAGGTTGCCGCGGTGGAGGAGGAGGACGGCCACCCCTGCGAGGGCAGCGAAGACGATCACGGGCCAGGGCCGGCCGAGTGCGAGCCCCACGAAGGGGAGTGAGACCGCAGCCGCCATCGAGGCGACGGACGCGTAGCGGCTGAGCAGGAAGACGACGATCCAGAGCGCAACCGCAGCGAGCCCCAGGACCGGCGCGATCCCGAGGAACGTGCCGCCCGCGGTCGCCACGGCCTTCCCGCCCTTGCCGAACTTGAGAAAGAGCGGCCGCCAGTGCCCGAGCATCGCGGCGCCGCCGGCCAAGGCGCCCACGAGCGGGCCCGAGACGAGGGAGCCGACGAGCCCCGGGACGAACCCCTTCGCCACGTCGAGGACGACGATCGGGATCCCGTAGCCGCGGCCGTACGTGCGCCAGACGTTCGTGGCGCCGATGTTCCCGCTCCCGACCCGGCGGATGTCCTCGTGCTTGAGGGCGAGGATCACCCAGTAGCCGAACGGGACGGAGCCGAGCAGGTACGCGGCGAGGACGACCAGGGCCGCTGCCATGCCGCTACTTCAGCGGAATCTGGTACTTCGAGACCCAGTCGTTGACGACGCGCCAGTCGAGGTTGGCGAAGAACGCCTCGATGTAGGCGGCGCGGTCGGTCTGGAAGTCGAGGAAGTACGCGTGCTCGTAGACGTCGAGCGCGACGAGCGGGGTCGCGTTCCAGATCGGGTAGGTGTTCTGGGCGTCCCCGATGTAGTTGAAGAGGCGACCCTCGTCCCAGTCGTAGGCGGTCCAGGCCCAGCCGCGGCCAGCCATCCCCGTCGCCTTCAGATCCGCGCGCCACGCCTCGGCCGAGCCGAAGTCGCGCGCGATCAGGTCGCCGACCGGCCCCGAAGGGTCGCCGCCGTCGCCGCCGAGGTGCTCGAAGTAGACCTCGTGGTTCTTGATCCCGCCGATCGCGAAGGAGAGCTCGACCTTGAGCGCCCGCACGTCGGAGGAGATCTGGTTCGCGCTCCCGAGGTCGACGCTGCCGAGCTTGCCCAGGATCTCGTTCCGCTTGTTCACGTAGCCCTGGTAGAGCTTGTAGTGGGCCTCGACGGAGGCGCGCGAGATGCCGTCCAGCTCCAAGAGCGCCGGCTTCAGCTCGCGGGGCCTGATCTCCTCGTAACTCGACATCTCCGAACCTCCAACTTCGACCTGACGGGACGGCGCGGAGCATATCCTGCCTCCGGACCCGCAAATCAGACGAAGGAGCACACGATGGCGCTCAGCCTCCCCGATCTTCCCTACGACTACGCCGCGCTCGAGCCGACGATCGACGAGCAGACGATGCGGATCCACCACGACAAGCACCACCAGGCCTACGTGGACAACGCCAACAAGGCGCTCGATGGAACCGAGTGGGCCGACAAGGACGCAGAGGAGATCCTGCGCAGCCTCGACGCCGTTCCCGAGTCGATCCGCGCGGCCGTCCGCAACAACGTCGGCGGTCACGTCAACCACACCTTCTTCTGGGAGATCATGGGCCCAGAGGGCGGCGGCGCCCCGAGCGGCGCGCTCGCCGAGGCGATCGGCTCCACCTTCGGCGGGCTCGACGAGCTGAAGGCAGCCGTCAACGACGCCGGCGTCAAGCGCTTCGGCTCGGGCTGGACGTGGCTCGTCGCCGACGGCGGCTCGCTCGAGGTCGTCTCGACGCCGAACCAGGACTCGCCGATCTCGGACGGCAAGACCCCGATTCTCGGGATCGACGTCTGGGAGCATGCCTACTACCTCACCTACCAGAACAAGCGCCCCGACTATCTCGCCGCCTGGTGGAACGTGGTCGACTGGGACGCGGTCGGCAAGCGCTTCGACGCGGCCCGCGGCTAGCGCGCTGACGCGGGCGCTCCTCACCGGCGGCACCGGCAAGCTCGGCAGCGCCCTCGCCGAGCGGCTCCGGGCCGCCGGCTGGTCGGTGGTCGCCGCAGGGAGCCGCGACGGCGACGTCGCGCGGGCCGACGAGGCCCACGCGCTCGTCGAGCGTGCGGCGGCTGAGCTCGGCGGCCTCGACGTCGTCGTCAACGGCGCTTCCGCCGGCTTCGAGCCCATCGCGTTCGAGGACGCGACCGAGGCCCAGGTGGACGCCGCGCTCGGCGCCACCGTCAAGGGGAGCTTCTTCGTCACCCAGGCGGCCGTCCCGCACCTGCGCGCCACCAGGGGCCTCGTCGTGATGATCGAGGACGTCGCGTCCTACCGCGGCTGGCCGCTCTTCGCCGCCCACTCGGCCGCGAAGGCCGCCCAGGCGATGCTGACCAGGACACTGGCGCGCGCGCTCGCGCCGGAGATCCGCGTCTGTGGCGTCGCCCCGGGCCCCGTGGCCGTCGAGCCGGGCCAGGAGGAGCGGCGAGCGACCGAGACGCTGCTCGGGCGGGTCGGGTCGGCGGCCGACGTGGCCGACGCGATCGTCTACCTCGCCGGGGCGGAGTTCGTGACCGGCACGACGATCGTCGTCGACGGGGGGCGTCTGCTCCAATCCAGCCCTCCCGCCGATGCGTAGACCTGGAGGATGGAAGCAGCCATGCTGTCGATTCGGATGGACGTCGAGGAGCTGAGTGACAGCGAGCTGATCGAGCGCACGGGCGCCGGCGACCGCGCTGCCTTCGGGACGCTCTACCGGCGCTACACCCGGCCCGTGCTGGGGCTGGCGCTGCGGCGGCTCGGCGACCGCGGCCGGGCCGAGGACGCGTTCCAGGACGCGTTCGCCGCGATCTGGAGGTCCGCCCGGACGTACGACCGCAGTCGTGGGCCGGGCGCGCCGTGGGTCTACACCGTCGCGCGGAACGCGATCGTGGACGGCATGCGCCGCCGGCCGGAGCCCGCCGTCGAGGTGCCCGAGACGGCCGATGCCGCCGACGGGCCACCCGAGCACGCCGAGGCGGCGTGGCTGGCGTGGCGGGTCCACCGGGCGATCGAGGGCCTTTCGGAGCACGAGCGCATCGTGATCGAGCTCGCCTACTGGAGCGGGCTCTCGCAGAGCGAGGTGGCGGAGTTCCTCCAGCTGCCCCTCGGCACCGTCAAGACGCGGACGCGGAGCGCGCTGGCGCGGCTCGCCGACCTGCTCGAGGGGGAGCTCGCGTGAGCGACCGCTTCGACGAGACGATCGGCGGCACGGAGGGGATCGACCCGGCTGAGCTCGCACGGCTGCGGCACGTGCACGAGCTCCTGCTCGAGGTCGGGCCGCCGCCCGAGCTCCCGGTCGACCTGGCCGAGCCCCCGACCCCGGCCGAGGTCGTTCGCCTCGTCCCCCGCCGCCGCCGCGGCGCGCTGGCCCTCCTCGCGGCCGCGCTCGCGCTTGCCCTCTTCGGCGCCGGCTACCTCGTCGGCGGCCGCAACAACGCCGTCGCGCCTGTGGCGACGATCCCGCTGGCGGGGGTCGGCGACGGCGCGGGCGCGTTCGCGTCGATCGAGCTCCTGCCGGAGGACGCCTCCGGCAACTGGCCCATGAATTTGCGGATCCGGGGGCTCGAGCCGAGCGTCGGCCGGACCGACTCGTACGAGCTCTGGCTCGCGCGGGACGGGCGCCTGACCCGGCTCTGCGGCGTCTTCACCGTCCACACGGGGGTGACCGAGGTGCAGCTGAGCGTCCCCTATCGGCTGCGCGGGCTCGACTGGGTGGTCACGCGCAGCGGCTCGAAGCAGCCGCTGCTGGCGACCTAGGGAGCCGTGCGGCCGTTGGCCAGGAAGGCCTCGTGCGTGACGGGCATCAGCCGCTCGAGGAACGACTCCGCGGCGGCCGCGTACTGGCGGATCTCGAACTGGGCGTTCTCGTGGTTCCGGAGCCCGCAGAAGTGCATCAGGCTGCGCGGGTTGCAGCTCCAGTAGTACTTCGTGTAGGTCGAGAGCGGCAGCACCGTCCGCGCGACCTCCTTGGCGACGCCCTGGTCGAGCATCCGCTCGTAGGCCTCGAAGGCGCGCTCGGCGTTCTCCTCGATCTCTCGGCGGGCCGCGTCGCGGACGTCATCGTCAACCGGCTCGAAGGAGTAGGCGCCCGGCTTGCCGACCTGGGTGCGGACGTTGTCGGGGACGTAGAACTCGGCGTCCATCTTCGCGTAGCGGCCGCTCCACTCGTTGTAGGAGTGGCCGGCGCGGTGCCGGTGGTGCTCGCGGACGACGAAGAGCGGCGCCTTGACGAGGAAGCGGAAGTAGCCGTGCTCGAAGGGGCTGCCGTGGCGCTCGCGGATCAGGAAGCGGATCAGGCCTTCGTCGCGCTCGCCGAGCTCGTCCGACTCTTGATTGAAGGAGACGCGGGCGCCGTTGACGACCGCGAGGTCGGAGGCGAGCGCGCCGTCGAGGGCGAGAAAGCCCTTGTCCAGCACGGAGAGCACGGTGTCCGGCAACACTTCCGTCATGGGCAGCATTGTGGACCTTCTGTCGGTCGGAACGTCGGGCTGGTCGTATCCCTCCTGGCGTCCCGGCTTCTACCCCGAGGGGACGGCGAACGAGGATTTCCTCGCCCACTACGCTGGCCGGCTGCCGTCGGTGGAGCTGAACACGACGGGGTACCGGCTGCCGGCGGAGGAGCTGTTCGAGCGCTGGGCTGCCGCGGTGCCGGACGGGTTCCGCTTCGCGGTGAAGATGCCGGCGCGGGCGCTCCGCTCGGTCGGCACGTTCGAGGAGCGGGTGCGCCGGCTCGGCGACCGGCTCGGGCCGGTGCGGGTCGCGGTCGAGAGCCCGCGCGACGACGGCCTGCTCGCGCTCCTGCTCGGCTCGACCGACCTCGAGCTCGCGTTCGACTTCCGCCACGAGACCTGGGACGGAGTCGCCGTCGGGCCGGCGATCCGCGTCGACGACTGGGACGCGGACGCGGGGTTCCGCTATCTCCGCTTCCGAGAGCCGCCGTACGACGAGGCGGCGCTAGCGGGGCTCGCCGGCAGGCTGCGGCCGCTGCTCGAGGAGGGAATCCGCGTCTTCGCCTATTTCAAGCACGAGGACGAGCCGACCGCGCCGACCTACGCGGAGCGGCTGCGGGAGCTCGTCGGCTGAGGCAGAAGACTTCGTCCGGGCGGCGCGCCCCCCAGGCAGCGCGAGTTCAGGCTAGACTCCCCGGCGATCAACCTAGAGCGCGTACGTCAGGTGCCTTGCACCTCTCTACCCGTTCGTGGCACATGGGTAAGGAGGTGTTTTTACTATGGCAACAGGAACCGTGAAGTGGTTCGACGACGCGAAGGGCTACGGCTTCATCTCGCCGGAGGACGGCGGCAAGGATCTCTTCGTGCATCACTCCGGCATCGCCGGTGACGGCTTCAAGTCCCTCTCCGAGGGCGCGAAGGTCGAGTTCGAGGCCCGCGAGGGTCAGAAGGGCCCGGAGGCGTTCAACGTCTCGACGGCGGCCTAGTCGGACGATCGGCGGGGGGGGGGGGGGGGGGGGGGGGGGCCGGCCCCCCCCCCCCCCCCGGTGGTTTGGGGGGGGGGGGGGGGGGGGGGCCGGGGGGCGCCCCCCCCGGGGGGCG
>JBBQHQ010000068.1:0-12979 GCA_038324115.1 Gaiellales bacterium | reverse complement strand
GCCGCGGCCTTCTCCGGCGGGACGATCGACTCGACGCCGTATTCGTCGTAGAGGATCGGCAGTGTCGAGCCGGCCTGCGCCGTCCCGTCGAACGCCTCGGCGAGGAGAGCGACGAGCTTGGGGTAGTCGACGAGGCCGAGGTGGTCGGGGTCGGCCGGCGGTAGCTCCGGCGCGCGGCTCGAGTTGTCCCCGTACGGGTGAAACGCGAGCTCGTCCATCACCGGCAGCGTCCGGCCCGACGCGCGGTACGCCGCGCCGAGCTCGCGCAGGAAGCGGGTGGGGGAGATCGTGTCGCGGGCCGTCCCCGCCTTGTCGACCCCGCGCGGCGCGAGCGCGCCGCCGATCACCCGGACCCCGGGCGAAACGGCCTTGAGGGCGTCGTAGGTCTCGGCGAGCAGCGTCAGGTAGGCGGGTGCGGAGGCGCCACTTCCGTCCGGCGCGAATTGCGGCAGCCAGAAGCGGTTCAGGTTCGGCTCGTTGGCCACGATCACGTCCTTGAAGGCCGGGTTCGCGCTTGCGACCGCGACGGCGTACGCGGTGAACTCGGCCCGTGCCTCGGGCGTCAGCGGCGTCGTCCGCGAGCCGGCGTGCATGACGGTCACGTAGACCCGCACCCCGGAGAGGGCGGCCGCGGCCGAGACGTTGCCGAGGATCGCCTGCTCGTCGGCGGTGGGGGCGGTCTGGCCGGGCACCCAGATCGTGGTCACGCGCACGGCGCGGAAGCCGGCGAGCCGGAGCAGCGTCATCTGCGACTTCGTCTCGCTCACGCTCGAGCTGCGGACGATGTCCTCGGAGACGCCGAGCGTCAGGCTCGGGCCGCCCGCGGATGCGGCGGGAGCGAGCGCGAGGAGCGCGAGAACCATGACGAGACCCCGAATCACGCTGGGTACGCTAGCCGCCGATGGCCGATGTCCGCGAGAAGCTGAAGGGGATCCCGGCCAAGCCGGGCGTCTATCTCTTCCGGGACGCGACGGGCGACGTGCTCTACGTGGGGAAGGCGAAGTCGCTCCGCCCCCGCGTCCGCAGCTATTTCCAGTCCGGCCGCGGCGACACCCGGATGTCGATCCCGCGGCTCGTGGCCCGGATCGACGATCTCGAGGTGATCGTGACCAGGACGGAGGTCGAGGCGCTCCATCTCGAGCAGAACCTCGTCAAGCGCCACCGGCCGCCGTTCAACGTCCGGCTTCGCGACGACAAGTCGTTCCCCTACATCGCGGTGACCGTCGAGGACGAGTTCCCCCGGGTCATGTTTACCCGGGAGCGGCACCGGCGCGGCGTCGTCTACTTCGGCCCTTACGCGAACGCGCGCAAGGTGCGGGAGACGCTGGACGTCCTCAACCGCGTCTTCCAGTTCCGGCCCTGCGAGGGCCCGAAGCCGGGGCGCCATTCCGGGATCCCGTGCCTCGATTACCACATCGAGCGCTGCCACGCGCCCTGCGTGGGCTACATCTCCAAGGAGCTCTACGGCGAGCTGATCGACGAGGTGATCGAGTTCCTCGCCGGCGACACGAAGCCGATCGTGCGGGCGCTCGAGGAGCGGATGGCGCTCGCCGCGCACGAGGAGCGGTTCGAGGACGCGGCCCGGTACCGGAACAGGCTCTTCGCGATCCAGGGGCTCGCCGAGCGGCAGGGCGCCGACCGGCGCGAGACCGGCTCGATCGACGTGATCGGGATCGCGGCTGCGGGCGACCGGGCCGCCGTCCAGGTCTTCCCGCTTCGCGGCGGCAAGATGATCGACCGGCACGGCTTCCATCTCGAGAACGTCGAGGGGCAGGACACGACGACGATCCTGGAGGCGTTCGCGACCGAGTACTACGGAAACGCGCCCTCGATCCCGCCGCAGCTCGTCGTCCCGCGCGAGTCCGGCGACATGAGCGCCCTCGCCGAGTGGCTCTCCGACCGGCGCGGCTCGCGCGTGGAGGTGCGGGTCCCGGAGCGGGGCGAGAAGGCACGCCTCGCCGAGCTGGCGCAGCAGAACGCCCAGATCGCGCTCGACTCGGAGGGGGCGCAGGCGGAGCAGAAGCGGCTGCGCCGGGTTCACGCGCTGGAAGAGCTGCGGGAGGCGCTCAACCTCGAGAGCCTGCCGCTGCGGATCGAGTGCTACGACATCTCGAACATCCAGGGGCAGGAGATCGTCGGCTCGATGGTCGTCTTCCAGGACGCGCTCCCGAAGAAAGCGCACTACCGCAAGTTCGCGGTCCGCGGGCTCGAGGGGCAGGACGACTTCGCCGCGATGGCCGAGGTGATCTCGCGCCGGTTCGCCCGGCTCGGCCGCGGGACGGAGGAGGACTACGACGAGAGCTTCGCGGCGCCGCCGAACCTTGTCGTGATCGACGGAGGCAAGGGCCAGCTCTCGGCCGCGCTCGCGGCGATGCAGGCCTTCGACCTGCCGCGCGTCGCGGTGATCTCGCTCGCGAAGCGGATCGAGGAGGTGTTCGTGCCCGGCTCGCCGCAGCCGATCCTGCTCGACCGGCACGGTGCGGGGCTGCAGCTCCTCCAGCGGGCGCGCGACGAGGCGCACCGGTTCGCGCTCGGCTTCCACCGGCAGCGGCGCACGGCCCGGTCGCGGGAGTCGATCTTCGACACGCTCACCGGGGTCGGCCCCGCCCGCCGGCGGGCGCTGCTCAAGCATTTTGGCTCGGCCGAGAGCGTCCTCTCCGCAAGCCAGGAGGAGCTCGAAGGCGTTCCGGGCGTCCCCGCGAAGACCGCCCGCTCGATCTACGCCCAACTGCACAGGACCGGGCGCGGATGAGCGTGGCCCCGGTCGGCCCGCGCGCGGCGTGGGGTGTCCTCCGGGGCCGCGACTTCGGGCTGTACTTCGCGGGCAACGCAGCCAGCGCGAGCGGCAGCTGGTTCCACAACCTCGCCGCCTCGATCCTCGTCTACCGCCTGACGGGCTCGGAGCTCCTGCTCGGAGTGCTGAACTTCTCCCAGTTCGCCTGGATCCTGCTCCTCTCGCCATGGGCGGGCGCCTGGGCCGACCGCTTCGACCGGCGGAAGCTGCTCCTGATCTCCGAGCTGGCGGCGCTCGTGTTCGCCGCGACGATCTCGGTGCTCGCCTTCGCCGGCGCGGCCACGACCTGGTCGGTGATCGCGGTCACCCTGGGGATCGGGGTGACGAGCGCGATCGCCGCCCCGGCGCAGCAGGCCTACGTCGTCGCGCTCGTGCCGCCGCGCGACCTCTCGACTGCGGTGGCGCTCAACTCGATGACGTTCAACATCGCGCGGGCGGCGGGGCCGGCCCTGGCGGCGCTCTGCATCGCCACGCTCGGGATTCCGGCTGCGTTCGCGATCAACTCGGCCTCGTACGCGCTGCTGATCGTCGCCCTGCTCGTGATCGGCCCTCGCCCGCAGGCGCGCCAGCGGAACGCGTCCCTGCGCGAGAGCTTCGCGCTCCTCCGGGCTCGGCCGCGCCTGCTCGCGTACCTCCTGATCGTCGCGGCCGTCGGCTGGGCTTCCGACCCGATCAACACGCTCGGCCCGGCGTTCGCGACCGAGTTCGGGCGGCACGACACCTGGGCGGGCGCGATCATCGGCGTCTTCGGGGCGGGTGCGGTCACGGCGGCGCTGCTCGTCGCCGGCCGGACCGAGGGCTCGGCCCGCCGGATGACGCTGACGCTGACAGTCCTCGGCGGCGGGGTCGTCCTCTTCGCGCTGTCTCCCTGGCTCCCGCTCGCATTCATCTTCCTCTTCGTCGCCGGCTTCGGCTACCTGGCGTCGAACACGTCGGCGACGACGCGGCTCCAGCTCGGGGTGGAGGAGTCGCAGCGCGGACGGATCATGGCGCTCTGGAGCATCGCCTTCCTCGGCGTCCGCCCGCTCGCCAGCCTGCTCGACGGCGTCCTCGCCTCGGTCGCGGGTGTCCGCGTTGCGGGCATCGTGCTCGCCTTGCCGGCGCTCGCCGGCGCCGTGGTCATCCTCGGCTGGCCGCGCCTCCAGGAGAGCTCCCTCGGCCGACGTGCGCGCGCCAGTTCGTCGTCCCGAGCATGAGGAAGAGCGCAGCGAACCCGACGATCGCGTTGACCGTGATCAGCGTCAGCTTCATCCCGACGGAGAAGGCGAGCAGGGCGCTCCTCGGCGCGGCACCGCGGAAGACGTAGACGATAAACGCCTGCTCCGTCCCGATCCCGCCCGGCGAGATCGGGACGAGGGTGGCCATGCTCTGCGTCACCTGGACGAGGAAGACGTTTTTCAGGGTCTGGTCGATCCCGAAGGCGCCGAGGAAGAACCAGATCGCGACGAAGCGGAGCGACCAGTCGGCAGCCTGCCAGGTCGCCACATGCCGGAGGTAGCGGCCGCGATCGGAGAGCACCGTCAGGCCCTGGCGGACGCGCTCCTTGAAGTCGCGGATCTTGTGCCGGAGCCAGAAGAAGCCGATCACGGCGAGGATCACGAGCGAGATCCCGGAGACGAGGGAGAAGGCCCCGTGGTCGAGCGCCCAGCCGAAGTCGAACCCGGGCAGCGCGGGCAGCGCGTCGAGGTTCGGGAGCACTCCCAATGTGAGCGCGTAGGCGAAGATCAGGAGGGCCGCGACCGAGTCGAAGATCGACATCACGAGCAGGCTCGAGGCGAGCGTCGTGTAGCCGGAGTTCGGGATCGAGCGGTGGGCGAGCACGAGCCGCACCGCGTCGCCGCCGCGCGCCGGGATCACCGCGTTCACGCCGACCCCGGAGACGTAGGAGCCGTAGATCGAGCGCCAGCGGGGTCGCTCGTCGGGGTAGGCGGCGCGAAGGACGTTCCACCAGGCCCGGCTCGTGCACGCCGTCTTGACGATGTGCGCGCAGATCGCGAGCCCGAGCGCGCCCCAGCCAATCGACGTCAGCTCGTCGAAGAAGACGGCGATCGCATGGAGGACAGCGCCCACGCGACGAGGCTAACCGCAGCTACGGCCGGTCGGGCTGGCCGGGCTGGGAGTCCGGGGCCATCGACGGGTAGCGGTAGTCCGTCGGCGGGTTGAAGGTCTCCTTGATCGTGCGGGGGCTGACCCAGCGGATCAGGTTCCAGAGCGAGCCGGCCTTGTCGTTCGTCCCGGACGCGCGGGCGCCGCCGAACGGCTGCTGCCCGACGACGGCGCCGGTGGGCTTGTCGTTGACGTAGAAGTTGCCCGCCGCGTACTTGAGCTTCTCGTGCACCTCGTCGATCGCGCTCCGGTCGTCCGCGAACACCGAGCCGGTGAGCGCGTACGGCGCGGTCTCGTCCACGAGCTTGATCGTCTCGCCCCAGCGGGCGTCGTCGTAGACGTAGGTGGTGACGACCGGGCCGAAGAGCTCGTCGCGGAGGAGGCGAAAGCCGGGATCGTCGGTCTTGATCACGGTCGGCCGGACGAACCAGCCCTCGCTGTCGTCGGTCTCGCCGCCGACGACGATCTCAGCACCCGCGGCCTTCGCCTCGTCGATCGCCTCGACTTGCGTCTGGTAGGCGCCGCCGTCGATCACCGCGCCCATGAAGTTGGAGAGGTCGCTGACGTCGCCGACCGCGAGCCCGGCGACCTGGTCGGCCAGGCGCTCGCGCAGCTCCGGCCACATGCTCGCCGGAGCGTAGACCCGAGAGCACGCCGAGCACTTCTGGCCCTGGTACTCGAACGCGCCGCGCACGATCGCCGTCGCGACCTCGTCCACGTTCGCCGTCGGGTGGGCGAGGATGAAGTCCTTGCCGCCGGTCTCGCCGACGATCCGCGGGTAGTTCCGGTAGTTGGCGATGTTGTCGCCGACCGTCTTCCACATCGACTGAAAGACCGGGGTGGAGCCCGTGAAGTGGATCCCGGCGAGCTCCGGGCTCGCGAGTGCCGCAGCGCCCATTTCGGCGCCGGAGCCGTAGATGAGGTTGATCACGCCGTCCGGCAGGCCGGCCTCGCGGAGCACCTGGAGGACGTAGTGGGCGGCGAGCGCGGCCGTCGACGCGGGCTTCCAGACGACGGTGTTCCCGAGCAGTGCGGGCGTGCCGGCGAGGTTGCCGCCGATCGCCGTGAAGTTGAAGGGGCTGACCGCGAAGACGAAGCCCTCGAGCGGCCGGTATTCCATCCGGTTCCAGACGCCGGGCGACGAGACGGGCTGCTCCTCGTACATCCGGATCATGAACTCGACGTTGAAGCGCCAGAAGTCGATCAGCTCGCAGGCGGCGTCGATCTCGGCCTGGTGCACGGTCTTCGACTGGTTCAGCATCGTCGAGGCGACGATCGTCGAGCGCCACGGGCCTGCGAGCAGGTCGGCGGCGCGGAGGAAGACGGACGCGCGCTCCTCCCAGGGGAGGCCGGCCCAGCCCTCGTGCGCCGCGCGGGCCGCGTCGATCGCCTGTCCGACGTGGGCGGCTCCGCCCTTGGCGACGTCGGCGAGGACATGCGCCTTCTCATGGGGCATCACGGCCTCGAACGTCTGGTCGCTCTCGACCTCGCGGCCTCCGATCACCATCGGGATCGAGATCCGTTCCGAGCTCATCCGGCGCAGGCGCTCCTGCAGCTCGGCCCGCTCGGGCGAGCCGGGCGCGTAGCCGCGGACCGGCTCGTTGATCGGGGTGGGAGGGCGGTAGATCCCGGCGCTCATGGGGCGAGTGTAATCGGGCGGTTGTATCGTCGGCGTCGATGCGCGTGACGCACGAGGCCTACGCCGTTGAGGGGTGGGGCGTGGGCGAGCTCTGGATCGGCGATGGCCGCGTCGTGCTCGCGCACGAGGCCCCACGCGCCCCCAGAGGGGCGGCAGGCCCCCCTACCGGAACGCTAACGGCGGAGTCCCGACGCGGGCGTGACGGGCTCGTGCCGGATCTGGTGCAAAGGATCCACAGCTTCTTCGCGGGGGAGAGGGTCTCGTTCGCCGACGTCGAGCTCGACCTCGAGTGGTGCACCCCGTTCCAGCGCTCCCTGGCGACGGCGCTGCAGACGGTCCCTTGGGGCGAGACGATCAGCTACGGCGAGCTCGCCGAGCGGGCGGGTGCACCCCGGGCCGCGCGCGCGGCTGGCACCTTCTGCGCAGGGAACAAGCACTTCCTCTTCCTGGCGTGCCACCGCGTCGTCGCCGCCGACGGGCTCGGTTCCTACGGCTCCGACGGCGTGGAGTTCAAGCGGCGCCTGCTCCGGCTGGAGGGCCATGCTCTCTGAAGAGCTCCGCAACGAGCTGGCAACGATTGCGCCCAAGCGAGCCTGCTGCCGACTCGCCGAGGTCTCGGCGCTCTTCCACTCCGCCGGAAGCGTCCACCTGCGCGGGCGCGGGGAGATCGCGCTCCACCTCGACGTCTCCAGCCCGGCGGCCGCGCGCCGTGCCTTCTCGCTCCTGCGCGAGCTCGGGATCCACTCCGAGATCCGCACCTACCGCCGCCGCGCGTTCGACCGCGCCACCCGGTACCAGCTCCACGTCGCCGGCACCGACGAAGCGTTGCGCGTGCTCGTGGAGGCGGGCGTCCTCGACGCGCGCCGCGCCCCCCTCGAACGGCCGCCGCGGCGCGTGGTCGGCCGCTCCTGCTGCCGGGGCGCCTATCTCCGCGGTGCCCTGCTCGGCGGCGGCTCGCTCTCCGGCCCGCGTTCGCCCCATCTCGAGCTGCGCACGACCTCGATTGAGGGCGCCGAGTTCGTCCAGCGGGTTGCCGGCCTGGACGAGATCGTGCTCGGCGTCGTCGACCGCGGCAGCCACGCGGCGGCCTACGCGAAGGGGCTGGACACGATCGAGGCCGTGCTCGCGGCCGCAGGAGCCGTCGACGCCCTGCTCGCGCTCGAGGAGTGGACAGTGCTCGCCTCCGCCCGCGCGGAGGCCAACCGGCTCGCGAACGCCGACCACGCGAACCTGGTCCGGACGAGCAGGGCCGCCCAGCGCCAGCTCGAGGCCTTGCGCGAGCTCCAGCGAACCGGGGCGCTGCAGCGGCTCCCCGAGCGCCTCCACGAGGTCGCGAGCCTCCGTCTGAGGCATCCCACGCTCTCCCTGCGCGAGCTCGCCGCCAAGTGCGACCCGCCCGCAACCAAGGCGTCCGTCCATCGCCGCCTCGAGAAACTCGTCGAGCTGGTCGGATGATGAGAGGGCGGGCCGGAGGGGGAGCTCCGAGGACGACCTCCCCCTCCGCAGTACCGCGCTCCGAACCCGCAGCAGACGGGGTCTGAATCCACTGCAGGACGAACACAGACCCGCCGCTTCAAGAGTACGAAAAACAGGCAACGCTCGATACGTGAGTTACAAAGTATAAATCGGACGCATCCCCCGCAGGCGGTTACGGTTTCGCGCATGGAAGTGACGTTCGCCGAGCTGAAAGACCGTCTCGCGCAGGTCCAGGACCTCCGGAAGACCCGCGCGATCCTCTCCTGGGATCAGCAGGTGAAGATGCCCGCCGGGGGCAGCGGCGTCCGGGCAGAGCAGATCGCAACACTCGACCGGCTCGCCCACGAGCACTTCACCGCCGCCGAGACCGGACGGCTGCTCGACCGGCTCGAGGGCTTTGAGTCCACCCAGCCCTACGACTCCGACGAGGCGAGCCTCGTCCGCGTCACGCGCCGGGACTGGGAGAAGGCTCGCCGCGTCCCCTCCGAGCTCCGGGCGGCGATGTCCCGGACGGCGTCGCTCGCGCTTCCCGTCTGGGCCGACGCCCGCGCCCGCTCCGACTTCGCGAGCTTCCGCCCGCACCTCGAGGCGAACCTCGAGCTCCGCCGCCGCTACGTCGAGTGCTTCGACGACTACGACGAGCCCTACGACGTCCTGCTCGACGACTTCGAGCGCGGGACGACCACCGCCGAGGTCCGCACCGTCTTCGCGCGGCTCAAGGAGGAGCAGGTGCCGCTCGTCGCCGCGGCCGCCGAGGACGGCGAGCGCCCGGCCCGGAACCGGCACTTCCCGCGTGAGGCCCAGGAGCGGTTCGAGCTCCAGGTGATCGAGCGCTTCGGCTTCGACCGTTCGTCGTGGCGGCTCGACCCGACCGTGCACCCGTTCGCGAGCTCCGGCGCGATCGACGACATCCGGCTCACAACCCGCTATCACGACGACAACCTGGACGGTCTCTTCGCGACCATGCACGAGTGCGGGCACGGGCTCTACGAGCACGGTGTCTCGCGGGCGCTCGAGCGGACGCCGCTGGCGCGCGGCACCTCGCTCGGTCTGCACGAGTCGCAGAGCCGCCTCTGGGAGAACCTCGTCGGCCGCAGCCTCCCGTTCTGGCGCTGCTTCTACCCGAGCCTGCAGGCCTGCTTTCCCGAGGCCCTCGGCGACGTCGGGCTCGAGGACTGGTACCGCTCCGTCAACTGGGTCGAGCCGTCGCTGATCCGGGTCGAGGCGGACGAGGCGACCTACAACCTGCACGTGATCCTCCGCTTCGAGCTCGAGCAGGAGCTCCTCGCCGGCTCCGTCGACCTCCGCGAGCTGCCCGAGCTCTGGAACGAGCGGATGGAGAGCTTCCTCGGGATCCGGCCGCCCGAGGACCGGCTCGGCGTCCTCCAGGACATGCACTGGGCCGGCGGGCACATCGGCTACTTCTCCACCTACGCCCTCGGAAACGTGATCTCGGCCCAGATCTGGGACGTCGTCAACGTCGAGCTCCCCGACCTGGAGGCGCAGGTCGAGGCGGGCGAGTTCGCCCCGCTCCGGGACTGGCTGACCGAGCGTCTCTACCGGCACGGGCGCAAGTTCACGCCGAAGGAGACGCTCGAGCGGGTCGTGGGCGGCCCGATCGACCCGGAGCCGTACCTGCGCTACCTGCGCCGGAAGCTCGCGACCCTCGCTTAGACTCGGGTCGGCAATCGAGACAGGGAGCGGCATGGCGATTCGGGTAGGGATCAACGGCTTCGGCCGGATCGGACGCAACTTCTTCCGCGCTCAGCTGGAGCGCGACACGGACGTGGAGATCGTCGCCCTCAACGACCTCGGCGACGCGAAGACGATGGCGCACCTGCTGCGCTTCGACTCGAACCTGGGCCCGCTGGGCTCGGAGGTCACCGTCGGGGACGGCACGATCACCGCGGCGGGCCAGGAGCTGCAGATGTTCTCCGAGCGCGACCCGGCGAACCTGCCGTGGGGCGACCTCGGCGTCGACGTCGTGCTCGAGTCGACGGGATTCTTCACCGACCGCGCCGGCGCCCAGAAGCATCTCGACGCGGGCGCGAAGAAGGTCGTGATCTCCGCGCCGGCGACCGACCCGGACCTGACGATCGTGCTCGGCGTCAACGACGGTGACTACGACAAGGACGCCCATCACATCGTCTCCAACGCGTCCTGCACCACGAATTGCGTCGCCCCCATGGCGAAAGTGCTCGACGACCTCGCCGGGATCGAGAGCGGGTTCATGACGACGATCCACGCCTACACCCAGGATCAGGGGCTGCAGGACATGCCGCACAAGGACCTGCGGCGCGCGCGGGCCGCGGCGATCAATCTGATCCCGACCTCCACGGGCGCCGCGAAGGCGATCGGCCTCGTCCTGCCGCACCTGCAGGGGAAGATCGACGGCCTCTCGGTGCGGGCTCCTGTGCCGACCGGCTCGGTCACCGACCTCGTCGTTCTGCTCGGCCGGGACGTCTCCGTGGACGAGGTCAACGAGGCCTTCAGCAAGGCGGCCGGGGGCGCCCTCGACGGGCTCCTCCAGTACTCCCAGGATCCGCTCGTCTCGACGGACATCCAGCACTCGCCGTACTCGTGCATCTTCGACAGCCAGCTGACGATGACGCACGGACGGACCGCGAAGGTGTTCGGCTGGTACGACAACGAGTGGGGCTACAGCTGCCGGCTCGTCGACCTGATGGGCAAGCTGCTCTGAGGAAGCCGCGCTCAGTCAGGGAGGCCGACGTCGAGGGCAAGGTCGTCCTCGTCCGCGCCGACCTGAACGTCCCGCTCGAGGACGGCGAGGTCGCCGACGCGACCCGGATCGAGGCGGCCCTGCCGACGCTCGAGTACCTGCTCGAGCAGGGCGCCGCCCACGTCCAGGTCTGCTCGCACCTCGGCCGTCCGAAGGGGCAGGACCCCGCGTTCGCGATCAAGCCGGTGGCCGATTACCTCGGCGCGATGGTGATGGACGAGCGGGTCGAGGTGCTCGAGAACACGCGCTTCGAGCCGGGCGAGACGGCCAACGACCCGGAGTTCGCCCGGCAGCTCGCCGAGGGCTGCGACCTGTACGTCAACGACGCGTTCGGCTCGGCGCATCGGGCCCACGCGTCGACCGTCGGCGTCGCGCAGCTGCTCCCGGCTTACGCGGGCCTGCTGCTCGAGCAGGAGCTGGAGATGCTCCGCCGCCTGCTCGGCGAGGTCGAGCGGCCGTACATCGCGATCGTCGGCGGGCTCAAGGTCGAGGACAAGATCGGCGTGCTCGAGAACCTGGCCGAGTACGTCGACACGATGCTGATCGGCGGCAAGATGGCCGAGCAGCTCCGCGTCGAGAACCCGCTCGAGGCGCCGGTCAGGCTCCCCGTCGACGTCGTCGCCGCGGCGGAGTTCGCCGAGGACGCGGAGAGCCGCGTCGTCGCGTGGGACCAGGTTCCCGAGGGCTGGCTCGGCCTCGACATCGGCCCCGAGACGGCCGAGCTCTTCGCGGAGAAGATCCGCTCGGCGAAGACCGTCTTCTGGAACGGCCCCATGGGGGTCTTCGAATGGGAGCGCTTCGCGGAGGGGACGAAGACCGTCGCCCAGGCCGTCGCCGACTGCGAGGGCTTCACCGTCGTCGGCGGGGGCGACTCGGTCCGCGCCATCACCGAGCTGGGGCTCGAGGAGCAGGTCAGCTGGGTCTCGACCGGCGGCGGCGCCTCGCTCGAGCTGCTCGAGGGCAAAAACCTCCCCGGCGTCGCCGCGATCCCGGAGGCGGGATCGTGAAGCTGATTGCGGGCAACTGGAAGATGTTCAAGGGCCCGGGGGAGACCGAGGCCTTCTTCGCCGGGTTCGAGCCGCCCGAGGGGGTGGAGACGATCCTCTGCCCGCCGTACGTCTCGCTCGCCGCTGCGGTGGCGAGCGGACACCGGATCTACGCCCAGAGCGTCCACTGGGAGCCGTCAGGCGCCTACACCGGCGAGATCTCGCCCGGGATGCTCGTGGAGCTGGGCGTCGCCGGGTCACTCGTCGGCCACTCCGAGCGCCGCCAGCTGTTCGGCGAGTCGAACGAGATGGTGGCGCGCCGGGCCCAGGCCGCACTCGAGGCCGGGCTGGGTGTGATCGCCTGCGTCGGCGAGACGCTCGAGCAGCGCGAGGCCGGCGACACCGAGCTGGTGCTCAAGATCCAGGTCGAGGCGATCGCGTTCGCGGCCGGCGAGCACGAGAACCTCGTCCTCGCCTACGAGCCCGTCTGGGCGATCGGGACGGGGAAGACCGCCACCCCCGATTTGGCCGAAGAGGCGCACAGCTTCGTCAAGTCGATCCTCGACCGGCCCGTCCTCTACGGCGGCTCCGTCAAGCCCGAGAACGCCGCTGAGCTGCTCGCGACGCCGGGGATCGACGGCGCCCTCGTCGGCGGCGCCTCCCTCGACCCCGAGTCGTTCGCAGCGATTTGCCGCGCAGCTTCCCCCTCATAACCCTCGTCGTCCTCGACGGGTTCGGCTGCGCCCCGCCGGGGCCGGGCAACGCGGTCGAGCTGGCCGACACCCCCGTCTTCGACCGGTTCTGGCGCGAGTTTTCGCACACGACGCTCCGCGCCTCCGGCCGGGCGGTCGGGCTCCCGGACGGCCAGATGGGGAACTCTGAAGTAGGCCATCTGACGATCGGCTCCGGCCGGATCCTCTTCCAGGACTTCGAGCGCGTGAATGCGGCGATCGAGGACGGCAGCTTCTTCACGAGCCCCGCGCTCGTCGGGCCGTTCGAGCGGGCGCGGGCGCGTGGCGGCGACGTCCACCTGCTCGGCCTCGTCTCCACGGGCGGCGTCCACTCGCACATCGAGCACCTCCAGGCCCTGCTCGAGCTTGCGCGGCAGCAGGGGATGGAGGAGCGGACGTGGATCCACGCCTTCACCGACGGGCGCGACGTCTCCCCGACGTCTGCCGTGCGCGACCTGGCGACGCTGCCCGCCGAGCGGATCGCGACCGTCGTCGGCCGCTATTACG
>JBBQHQ010000067.1:0-13038 GCA_038324115.1 Gaiellales bacterium | reverse complement strand
TCGCGCTCTGGCCCGACGCGCGCGAGCAGCGCCGCCTCGCGGTGCGCTACGCGGGCGCCGGCGTGCCCGTCCGGCGGCGGTGACGGTCGCGATCCTGCTGGGCGCGCTCCTCGCGGTGGGCTGCGTCCTCCTCGTCGCCCTCCCGTACCTGCGCGAGCCGAAGCCTGCGGAGGACACGCTCGACGAGCCGGACGGACCCGAGATGCACCGGCTCGAGCTCGCCGAGGCGCGCGACCGCGCGCTCGCGGCCCTGAAGGAGCTCGAGCTCGACCACCGCACCGGGAAGGTGACGGACGCCGACTATCGCGCCGCCGTCGCCCCGCTCCGGCGGGAGGCCGCGGAGACGCTGCGGGCAATCGAGGCGGCGAGTGTGGAGCGCGCTCCGGCGGGGTAGGGGAGAGCGCATGGAGCCGATCGAGCCACTAGGCCCGACCCCGCCGCAGGTGCCGGAGCCGTATCCGCCGCCCGGTGAGCTCGACCCGCCGAGCCCGCCGCTGATCCCGGAGCCGTACCCGCCGCCCGGCGAGCTCGACCCGCCGGAGCCGCCGCAGGTGCCCGAGCCGGGCCCGCTGCCGTAGCCCGCGCGCGAACCTACCGAAAACGAGGCTAGACTGATGTCGCTCCGGTGCCCGGCAGGGACGACCGGCAGCGGCACGAAACTACCCTCGTATGTCGAGACGTCTCCTCATCGCCGTCGCGCTTCTGTGCACGCTGTTCCTGGCTGCGCAGGCGACCGGCGATCCGGGACTCGGCGAGCGCAAGACGCGGATCGACTCGAAGATCGACCGGCTCCAGAGCAGGATCGACGCGGCGAAGGAGCGGGAGGGTGTCCTCAGCTCGCAGATCGCCGAGGTCACGAGCAAGATCCGGGCGCTCGAGGAGGACGTCAGCCTCGCGTCGAACCGCCTCGACCAGCTCGCGGACGTGCTCGCGCTGCACCAGCGCAAGCTCGATCACCTGAACACGCTCTACGGCCTCCAGACCGAGAAGCTCGTCTTCCTCCAGCGCCAGCATCGCGCGGCGAGCCTGCGGCTGGACAAGCGCCTCGTCGAGATCTACACCACCGACACGCCCGAACCGATCAGCGTCGTGCTCGAGTCGGCCAACTTCGGCGAGATGCTCGACCAGCTCGAGTTCCTGAACGACATCGGCAACCAGGACCGGCGGATCGCGTCCGAGGTGCGCTCGGCGAAGCTCGAGATGCAGCGCACCCGGAACTCGACTCGGAAGACGCGGAACGCGGTCGCGAAGACGACGGCCGTCGTCGCCGCCCGCGCCGCCGAGCAGCGCGCCGTCCGCGACCGGCTCGCCTGGAGCCAGCGGGAGCTCGCCACGGCGAGGCGCGAGAAGACGACGGCGCTGGAGAACACGCGCGAGTCCAAGGCCGAGTTCCTCGCCGAGGTCGAAGGGCTGCTCGCCGAGAGCGCCGCGATCACCGCCAAGATTCAGGCTGCCCAGGCCGCGAGCAGCCGGCCCGGCGGGGCCGCCGCGCCGGCCAACTCGGTCCCATCCTCGGCCGGCTTCATCTGGCCCCTCAACGGCACCCTGACGAGCCCGTTCGGCTGGCGCTGGGGCCGGATGCACGAGGGGATCGACATCTCCGTCTCGAGCGGAACCCCGGTCGTCGCCTCCGCCGCCGGCACCGTGATCGCCGCCGGCTGGATGGGGGGATACGGCAACCTCGTTCTGATCGACCACGGCAATGGGATCGCGACGGCCTACGGGCACAACACGAGCGTCGCGGTCAGCGCGGGCCAGTTCGTCGCCCAGGGCCAGCTGATCGCGTACTCGGGGAACACGGGCCACTCGACGGGCCCGCACGTGCACTTCGAGGTGCGCGTGAACGGCTCCCCCGTCGATCCGCTCGGCTACCTCTAGCGCACGTCCGCGGCGCCCCGGAAAGTCAACCGGCCGCCGTGGAGCGGGCGGCCGGTCGCGTCGGGAGACGAGGAGAACAGCGCCTGGGCGGGCTGCTGTTTCCTACGTACAAAGAAGAAACGACGGCGGGGAGGTAGCGGATACGGGCGCCAGTGCCGCGCTCCCTAGGCGGCTCGGTCGCGCCGGAACCCGTCGACCGTGAGGGAGTCCGGGAGCTCCTGCGCGATCAGCACGTGCAGGTCGGGGAGCGAGCGCCACCGCTCCTCCAGCCCGAGCCCATAGCCCGCGAAGAGCTCGTCCGGGACGGTGAAGCCCACGTGCTCGAGCGGGATGTCGTCCACGAGCCTGCGGTAGGGGCGGTCGAGCAGGGTGACCGCGGCGAGGCTGGCGGGCCGGCGCGGCTGCAGCGTCCGTGCAAGGTAGTTCAGCGTCAGGCCCGTGTCGACCACGTCCTCGACGATCAGGACGTCGCGGCCCGTGACCGAGAGGTCGAGGTCCTTGAGCAGGCGCACGGCCGAGCCCCCGTCTGCGTCGTAGGGCGCCAGCTCGACGAAGTCGACGCTGTGGGGGACCGAGAAGGCGCGGGAGAGGTCGGCGAGGAAGATCACGCTCGACTTGAGCGGGGCCACGAGCACGGGCTCGCGGCCGGCATAGGCCTCGGCCAGCTCGCTCCCGAGCTCGCGGACCCGGCGGGCGAGCTCGCGGCGGGAGAGATAGACCTCCCCGATGGGGTCGCCGAGCGCGACGAGCCGGTCGGCTAGGAGGCGAGGCGAAGGCGTAATCGCTGGGCCAGGCGCTCGATGTCGCGCCGGTAGAAGAGCTTGATCTTGACGTCCGGGTAGAGCTCCCGCAGCTCGCGCAGCTTCCGGTTCTTGCGGGTCACGAGCGACTGGCGCATCACCGTCACCTCGACGTAGAGATCCTGCTCCGGCAGGTAGAAGTCGGGTGCGAAGGCCTTGGTCACGCGGCCGTCCCCGTCCTGCTCGAGCACGAACGTCCGTGGCTCGTAGTCCCACGGGACGCCGTAGTAGTCGAGCAGCTTTGCGCACTCGAGCTCGACCTCGTTGGCGAATCTCGGCGGGGCCGAGCCGGTGTACGCCTGGAAAGCGGGCAGTTGCCAGGGCACGCGATCCACGGTAGCGGGGCACCCGGACGGCCCTGCTCCGGGCCTCCTATGCTTCGCGCATGAGCGAGCAGCCCGCGGACACGTTCACGATCGCCCACCTTTCCGACCTCCACTGCGGCGGCCAGTACTTCGTCCCGAGCCTGCTCGAGCGCGCGATCAGCGAGATCAACGAGCTGAAGCCGCAGCTCGTCGTCTGCTCCGGCGACCTCACCACGTTCGGCTTCAAACACGAGTACCAGGAGGCGAAGCGGTACCTGGACGAGATCGAGTGCAAGTCGCTCGTCGTCATCCCCGGGAACCACGACTCGCGGAACGTCGGCTACGTCCACTTCGAGGAGCTCTTCGGCGACCGGAACTCAGTGATGCGGGTCGGCGACGTCACCGTCGTCGCGGTCGACTCGACCGAGCCCGACCTCGACCATGGCCAGATCGGCCGCGGGCGCTACCGCTGGATCGAGGAGCAGTTCGAGCCCGACGCGCGCCTGCGGATCTTCGTCTGCCATCACCACCTGCTGCCCGTTCCCGGCACCGGACGCGAGCGGAACGTGATCTACGACGCGGGCGACACGATCGAGACGCTCCAGCGAGCGGGAGTCCATCTCGTCCTCTCCGGCCACAAGCACGTGCCCTACGCCTGGAAGCTCGAGAACCTCTTCGTCGTCAACACCGGGACGGTGTCGTCCCTGCGCCTGCGCGGGAACACACGGCCCTGTTACAACGTCGTCGAGCTCTCGGGCAATCACGTGGACATCTGGCGCAAGCACCCCTTCCACGGGCAGGAGCGGATCATCCAGTTCTCGATCGACACGTTCGCGTACGAGAAGTACACCGGGCGGATCGAGGACGAGGTGACCAGCCGCTCGTGAGGCAACGCGCGGTCGCCCTGATCGACGGGGAGCATTACGCGCCCGTCGTCAGAGCGGCGCTCGAAGAGCTGCCGTACGACTTCGTCGCGGCCCACCTCGTCGGCGGGACGGAGAAGCTCCGTGGCGACGCCGACTACGGCGTCCCGCTTGCGGCGACCCTGGACGACGCGCTCGCCGAGCACCGGCCGGAGCTCGTGGTCGACCTCTCGGACGAACCCGTGCTCGGGCCCCGGGAGCGCATGCGGCTCGCGAGCCGCGTGCTCGCGCAGGGGCTCCCGTACGTCGGGGCCGGCTTCCGCTTCGACCCGCCGGAGCTGGCGCCGTTCCCGCTCCCCTCGATCGGGATCGTCGGCACGGGCAAGCGGGTGGGGAAGACCGCGATCTCGACCCACGCCGCCCGCCTGCTCGCGCGCGACCGGAAGCTCGTCGTCGTTTCGATGGGGCGCGGCGGGCCGGCCGAACCGGAGCTGATGGAGGTGGCGCCGGACGTGACCGAGCTGCTCGCGCTCTCGCGGAGTGGACGGCACGCCGCCTCGGACTATCTCGAGACGGCCGCGCTCGCGGGCGTGCCCACGATCGGCTGCCGCCGCTGCGGCGGGGGTCTCGCGGGCGCCGTCTTCGCCTCGAACGTCCAGGCCGGGGCCGAGCTCGCCGCCGGACTCGAGCCAGACCTCGTCCTCTTCGACGGCAGCGGTGCGGCGATCCCGCCGGTGCGCACGCGGCGCCGGATCCTGGTCGCGAACGCCCAGGGCGACCTCGACGTCCTCACCGGCTACCTGAACGCCTACCGGCACCTGACCTCGGACCTCGTCGTGCTGACGATGGCCGAGGCGGCAAGCGGGTGGGAGGAGGCGCGGGACGCGGTCGCCGAGCTGGCGCCGCGCGTCGTCGGGACGATCCTGCGCCCGCGCCCGCTCGGCGACGTCCGGGGCCGGAAGGTCGCGTTCTTCTCGACGGCACCCGAGTCCGCGCACGCGCTGCTCGCCGCCCATCTCGGCGACGAGCACGGGGCGGACGTCGTCCACGTCTCCGGCGCCCTCTCCGACCGGGCGCGGCTGCACGACGAGTTGGCCGCCGTGGATGCGGAGGTCTTCCTCGTCGAGATCAAGGCCGCCGCGATCGACGTGGTCGCGGAGGAGGCGGAGGCCCGCGGGGTCGACGTCGTGCTCGTCGGCAGCGACGTGCTCCCGGCCCAGGGCGAGCCCGACCTGGACGCTGAGCTGCTCCGGCTGGCGGCCGAGGCTGCCGCGTGAGCGAGCGCAGGCACGGCGAGCGCACGTTCCTCGGCGGGCCTGGGACGCCGTTCTCGAAGGGACTGCTCGCCCGCGTGCTGACCGCTCTCGGCTGCCCGGACGAGCCCGCCTACGAGCTGGCCCGGCGGACGGAGGCCGACCTCGCGGAGCGCGACGAGACGACCGTGAACCTCGACCGCTTCGGTGAGCTCGCGGCCGAGGTGCTGGGCGAGGCAGGCGGGGCCCGCGTGATCCGCGGCCTCCGGCGCTATCAGGCGCTCCAGACCCTCGACCTGCCCGTCATCCTGCTCGTCGGCGGCGGCACCGGCACAGGCAAGTCCACCGTCGCGACGGAGGTCGCATATCGGCTCGGAATCACGCGGGTCACCTCGACGGACTTCGTCCGCCAGACGATGCGGGCGTTCTTCGCGGAGGAGTTCATGCCCTCGATCCACTACTCGAGCTTCGAGGCCGGACTCGGGCTCTCCAAGGCGGAGGAGGAGGAATCCGGCGACGCGGCGCTGCTCGGCTTCCTCGACCAGACCCGCAACGTCCTCGTGGGAGTGGACGCCGCGCTCCAGCGCGCGCTGCAGGAGGGTTGGTCGATGGTGTTGGAGGGGATCCACCTTGTGCCAGGGATGCTCTCGCTCGACCGCGGCGACGCACTGGTCGTCCAATGCGTGCTCGCGATCCACGAGGAGGAGATTCACCGCACCCACTTCTGGATCCGCGACGAGACCTCCGCCGGGGCCAGGGCGGTGGACCGCTATATCGAGGGGATGCCGGAGATCAGGATGCTCCAGGACTACATTGTCGACCGAGCGAGGAGGCACGACGTGCCCGTGATCGAGAACGAGACCCGGATGGACGCGGTCGGGGCCGTGATGGACCTCGTGCTGGAGCAGGCCGAGCGGCGTGCGCAGGAGCGGTCATGAGCGCCGAGGAGCACCGCCCCGCCTGCCCCTGCGCCCTCTTCGCCCGTGCCACCGAGTGGGCGGCGCTCGCCGGCGCGCGCTGGCTCGGACGCGCCGACCAGGACGCCGCCGAGGAGGCGGCGGAGGGCGCCATGCTCGCGGGGCTCGCGCAGTTGCCGATCGACGGCACAATCGTGATGGGTGCGCACGACGGCGGTGCGATCACCGAGGGCGCGAAGGTCGGCGCCGGCGGCGAGTCCTTCGACCTCGCGGTCGACGCCCTCGAGGGCCGCGGCGTTGTCGCGCGCGGCGGCAACGGCGCGATGTCGATGATTGCGGTCGGCCCGCCCGGCTCGCTGCTCCGGCTCCCGGACATGTACATGCGGCGGATGGCGGTCGGCCCGCGGGCCAAGGGCCTGATCGACCTGACGCGCCCCGTGGGCGAGAACATCGATGCGATCGCGAAGAGCTACGGGCGCCAGGTGAACGACATCACGACGCTCGTGCTCGACCGGCCCCGCCACCACGACCTGATCGAGGAGATTCGTGCTGCCGGCGCCCGGATCAAGCTGATCCAGGACGGCGACGTGACCGCGTCGATCTCGGCCGCGATCCGCGGCACCAACGACCACCTGGCGATCGGGGTGGGCGGCACCCGGCAGGCGGTGCTCTCCGCGGCGGCGCTCCGCTGCCTCGGCGGCGAGCTCCAGGCGCAGCTCTGGCCGACGACGCGCAGCCAGATCGAGGAGGCGGCCGAGCACGGCGTCGGCGACGTCGACCGCGTGTTCACCTCCGAGGACCTCGCGCCGGGCGAGGTGATCGTCGTCGCGACGGGGATCTCGAACGGTGACCTGCTCCGCGGCGTCCGCTTCCTCGCCGACAGCGCCCGCACCCACTCCCTCGTCATGTGCATGCGCTGCAACTGGGTCCGCTTCACCGACGGGATCCACTTCTTCGCCCGGGACCGGAAAGAGGAAGTGCGGCTGCTGGGCTAGTCGGCGCAAGACGGGCGAAGACCCCTGAAGGGTCGGCCCGCCTCCCAACACCTCTCGTCGGCGCAGGACGGGCATCCGCCTCGCGGCGGACGCCCGTCGCGCGAAGACCCCTGAAGGGTCGGCCCACCTCCCAACACCTCCGCGACGAGCCACACCGAGTGCGAGATCCGTTCCGCGGAACGCCGAGCCACTTGCTGATGCTGGCTAGACTCGTCCCATGCCAACGAAGGAAGCAATCGTCGAGGCGCTGCACACGGTCGAGGATCCCGAGCTCGGGATGGACATCGTCGAGCTGGGCCTCTTCTACGACGTCGAGATCGAGGGTCCGAACGTGAAGGTGATCCACAGCCTCACGTCGATGGGCTGCCCCGCCGGCCAGATAATCCAGGACGGGATCCACGACGCGGCCGCTTCCGTGGACGGCGTCGAGAAGGTCGAGGTCGAGCTCACGTTCGAGCCTCCGTGGACCCCGGACATGATGTCCGAGGACGCGAAATTCATTTTGGGTTTCGGCTAACCGGGGATCGAGAGCACGATCTTGCCGAGCTGCTCGCCGGCCTCGAGCCGCTCGTGCGCAGCCCGCGCCTCGCTGAGCGGGAAGACGGAGTCGACGTGCACGCGGGCCGCACCGGACCGGATCAGCTCGTAGGCGCCGAGGAAGTCCTCGCGCGAGCCCATCGTCGACCCGTAGATCGTCAGCTGCTTCCACCAGAACCGGTGCAGCTGCGCGGGAGGGTTGGGGCCGCTCGTCGCGCCGCAGACCGTGATCCTCCCGGCCGGCTTGACGGCGGCGAGCGTCGACTTCCAGGTCGCCTCGCCCACGGTCTCGACGACCACGTCGGCGCCGCCGGCCTCCTTGACCGCCGCGAGCACGTCGCCGGTCGCGTGGTTGACGGCGACGTCGGCGCCCCACGCTCGGGCCTGCTCCAGCTTCTCGTCGCTTCCGGAGGTGACGATCGTCCGCGCGCCGAGCGCCCGGCAGAGCTCAAAGGCGGCCGTGGCGACCCCGCCGCCGATCCCCCAGATCAGCACGGTCTCGCCCTGCTGGACGCTCGCCTTCGAGACGAGCATCCGGTACGCCGTCTCGTAGACGAGCGGGAACGCGGCCGCCGTCTCGAAGTCGAGCCCGTCGTCGAGCGGGAAGACCTGCTCGGCCGGGAGCGCGATCAGCTCGCAGTGCGTCCCGTCCGAGTGCTCGCCGACGACCGCGATCGTGTGGCCGTGCTCGAGCCCCGGGTTGATCACGACGCGGTCGCCCACCGCCAGGCCCTCGACGCCCTCGCCGAGCGCGGCCACGACGCCCGCGCCGTCGGCGCCGAGGATCCTGGGCTTCGGCACGGAAGGAAGCCCCTTGCGGATCCAGAGGTCGAGATGATTGAGCGACGCAGCCCGGAGGGAGATCAGCACCTCGCCCGCCTGCGGGTCCGGATCGGGGACGTCCTCATAGCGCAGCACCTCGGGGCCGCCCTCCTCGTGGATCCGAATCGCCTTCATCCGGGCAGAATCCTCGCATGACCGTGGCCGAGCTGGAGCGGCTGGGTGTGGAGCTCGGTCTCGACGCGGTCGGGGCGGCCCCCGCCGAGCCCTACGTGGAGACCGAGCGCCACATCGTCGAGCGGCGCGAGCGCGGGCTCTTCGCCGGGATGCGCTTCACGATGGCGCGCCCCGAGGTCTCCTGCCACCCGGAGGCCGTGCTGCCCGGGGCGCGCACCGTGATCTCGGCCGCACTCTGCTACTACGCACCCGCGGACGAGCCTGGAGCAGGGGAGGGGACCCTGTCGCGCTACACCTGGAGCGACCGCTACGAGGACCTGCGAGAGCGGCTGGACGCGCTCGGCCGCCGGCTCGGCGGCGCCTACCGTGTCCTCGTCGACGCAAACCAGCACGTCGACCGTGAGGGCGCCGCCCGCGCCGGGATCGGCTTCTACGGCAAGAACACCCTGCTGATCACCCGTAGGCACGGCTCCTGGGTCGTGCTCGGGACCCTGATCACGGAGGCGGACGTCGAGCAGGGCGCCCCGATGCCCGGCGGCTGCGGCAGCTGCACGCTCTGCATCGACGCCTGCCCGACCGGCGCGCTGGACGAGCCGGGCACCCTCGATGCCACCCGCTGCCTCTCCTACTGGACACAGGCGCCGGCCTCGATCCCCGAGCCATACCGCGAGCCGCTGGGCGCCTCCGTGTACGGCTGTGACATCTGCCAGGACGTCTGTCCGTGGAATCGGGGTGTGGAGAAGCGGCGGGCAGGGGACGCCGTTCCCGTGGACGCCGAGCCGACCGTCTCGCTCGTGGAATGGCTCGAGGCCGACGGCCCCGGCCTGGTCGAGCGCTACGACCGGCTCTACGTCCCCCGCAACGATCCCCGCTACCTGCGCCGGAACGCGCTCGTCGCCGCCGGCAACGTCGGCGGCCCGCGCGAAAGGGAGGTTGTGTCCGCCTATCTCGACGACGAGGACGAGCTCCTGCGCGAGCACGCGCGCTGGGCCGACGCGAGGATCGGGGAGCGGCTTGGCCGGTAGGTGGCAGCTCGCCCGGGGGGTCTCGTCGGAGCGGTGGATCGCCTGGATCCGCGTCGCCGCTGCGGCGTTCGGCGTCCTGGAGGTCGGGATCTTCACGGAGAGCTTCCCCGCCGGCTACGAGCGGTGGGCCTGGCTGCTGATCGCGGTCTTCTCGGCCGGCGCGGTCGCGATCCTGCTCTGGACCCGAAGCGGTCCGCTGCCGCGGCTCGGCGGGGTCACCGCCCTCGCCTTCGACACAGCCGTGATCGGGTGCTTCGGGATCCTCTTCGCCTACGAGTACGGCAGCCAGACCCGCTGGGCGTTGATCTTCGTGGTCGTCGAGGCGGCGCTCCGCTTCGGGGTCCGCGGCGGTCTTGCCATGCCAGTGCTGCTCGTCCCCTACCTCGTCTTTGCGGAGTGGTGGCGCGCCGACCGCTTCGGGCCGCCCGACTTCAGCGCCGACAACGTCTCCTTCCCGGCCGGGATCCTCCTCCTGACCGGGGCGATCGTGGGCTGGCTGGTCTCCGAGCTGCAGGAAGAAGCCGGCGGTGCCCGAGTCCGGATCGCCGAGGCTGAGCGGCTCCGGGACGAGCTGGGGCGCCGGGTCGATGTGCTCGAGGCGACCAGCCGTTGTGCCCGCGCGCTCGGCTCGTCGCTCGTGCTCGACGAGGCGTTCTCGGCCTTCATCGCCGAGCTCCGGGGCCTCGTGCCCTTCGACCGGGCTGCGATCCTGCTCGTGGACGAGCGAGGCGCGCGCGTGATGGCGACCGCCGGCGCCGCGGCCGACACGTTGCTGCCGCCCGGGACTGCGCTTCCGGTGCCCGGCTCGGTCCTCGTCGAGGTGCTCGAGGGCCGGACGGTCTACCGCGAGGACATGGCGGAGCCCGAGTACCCGGAGGAGCCGCCGCTCGTCGGGCTGGGGCTCCGGTCGCGGGTGATCGCACCGCTGCAGCTCGGCGTCCGCACGATCGGTGCCCTCTCGCTCGTCCGGAAGGAGCCGGCCTCGTTCGACCCGGAGGAGATCGAGCTCGTGTCGCTGCTCGGCCGGTTCGTCGCCGCCGCCGTGCAGAACATCCGCACCTACGACGCCGAGCGGACGACCGTGGAGGAGCTACGGCGGCTCTCGGAGCTCCGGGCCGACTTCGTCTCGCTCGTCTCCCACGAGCTGCGCAGCCCGATGGCGGCGGTGATCGGCTCGGCCCGAACGCTGCAGCAGCGCTGGCGGGAGCTGCGGCCCGACCAGCGCGAGGCGTTCCTCGCCGTGATCGGGGACGAGACGTCGAGGCTGGCCGCGTTGATCGGCGACGTGCTCGACAGCTCCCGGATCGACGCCGGCACCTTCGGCTACACGTTCACCGACGTGGACCTCGCGGGGGTGCTGCGCGAGGCAGTCGCGGCGGCTGACATCGGGCAGGAGGAGGTCCGGGTCGCGCTCGAGGCCCCGCCGCTGCTACCGGTCGTCCGCGGCGACCGGGAGCGGTTGCGCCAGCTCGCGGACAATCTGATCTCGAACGCGCTCAAGTACTCGGAGAACGGGGGCACCGTCGACGTCTCCGCGGCCGCCGAGAACGGGGCGATCGAGGTGCGCGTACGGGACAGCGGGCCCGGGATCGCGCAGGAGCACCAGCGGCTGATCTTCGAGAAGTTCGGGCGGGCGAACGCGCGCGACGCGAAGCCCGGCACCGGCCTCGGCCTCTTCATCTCCCGCTCCTTCGCCGAGGCCCACGGCGGCTCGCTCGGCGTCGAGTCGAGCCCGGGCGAGGGGGCGACCTTCGTCCTGCGGCTCCCGGTCGCGTCCTAGCGCGCGGCGCGCAGGCGGCTCACCTTCAGCTCGCGCAGGAGCTCGGCCGCCCGCTTCGTGACCATCGCCCGCAGCTCGACGGGCTCGAGGACGACCGCCTCGCCCCGGTCGTGCAGGATCTCACCGACGAGCCAGTCCTCGCCCTTGAAGCCGAGGTCGGCGACCGCCGAGCCGTCCGCGAGCGGGCGGGCGCCGCGCTCCCGCTTCCAGCGCGCGATCTCCTTCGAGTACCAGACCCGCGCGATCCCCGGGTCGCGCAGGTAGTTCGGGTCGAACCCCTCGCGCGGCTCGAAGGTCTTGGCCGTCAGCTTCGCGGAGCGCATCCGGTCGACGCGGTACGTGCGCGCGTCGCCGGCGTTCCGGTCCCAGGTATGCACCCGCCAGTAGGGGAGCTCCCGCATCAGCTGGTAGGGCTCGACGAGCCGAGTCGTCGGCGTGCCCTCGCCCTCCTTCAGGTACTCGATCTCCACGAGCCGGTGCTCGTCGATCCCCTGCGAGAGGACGCCGATCAGCTGCTCCTCGTCGTTCGGCTCCAGCTCGGGACCCGGATCGGCGTGCTCGCCGTGGTCGCGCTCGAACTGGCCGAACGTCTCCTCGAGCTTGCGGCGCACGCGATCGAGCGTGGTGTGGGACTCGGCGGCGATCGAGGGGCCGACGTACTCGAGCGCGAGCCGGATCGCCCGGGCCTCGAGGGGGGTCAGGCGGGGCGCGAGCCGGAAGACGTCGCCGTAGAGCTCCTTGTCGACGCGGACGGCGTCCCCGTCCAGTTCCGCGTAGACCGTGTAGCAGCCGCCACCGAAGTTGACGAGGTTGAGCAGCGAGAGGTGTTCCTGGAGCTCGTCGCGCGGGATCGAGAAGCGCTCGGCGAGGTCGTCGGCGACCAGCAGGGCCTCCTTCGTCTCGCCGCACGCGTCGAGGAGATATGCGAGCAGCGCCTGGAGGACGGCGAAGCGCTCGGGGGCGACCGGCGGCGCGGGCCGCTCGGAGGGCGCGACCACGTCGAGCGGGCGCTCCTTCGCCACCGAGGCGGCCGGGCCCTCGTGGCGCTCGCGCACCTTCGTCAGCGCACCGGCGACGAGGTTGCGGAGCTCGTCAGGCTCGAGCGGGACGGCGCGGCCGTTCTGGCGCAGGACCCAGCCGGCGAGCGGCTCCAGCGAGGCGTACTCGGTCTCGAAGACGCCCTCGTCCAGCGTGCCAGCCTCGCCGAGCGTGCGGCGTACCCACCAGGCGGTGTCGCCGGAGACTGCGACCCGCGCCGTCCCGTTGATCTCGCCGATCTGCCACGGCGAGCGGCGCCGGTGGCTCTCCACGTCGAAGTCCGGAGGGAGCTTGAAGTCGCGCTCGCGGCGGGTCGCGAAGCGGATGTCGCTCCGCAGCCGGGACACGCGGAAGGTCTTCTCGCGGTCGTCGTCGAGGTCGTGCCCGATCACGTACCAGACCCCCTCGTCGTGCCGCAGCGCGTACGGGTTCAGTGTCCGCTCGGCCACCGTGTCGCGCTGCGGCGACCAGTAGCTGAACTTGATCGTGCGCTGCTTCGAGATCGCCGCCTCGAGCTTCGAGAGCCGGCCGGCCATCTCCGGCGAGTAATCGGGGTCGCTGACCTTGACGCGGTCGGCGGTGTCCACGGCGCCCTCCTCGAAGCCGGGACGGCCGAGGGCGAGGTTCTGGAGCGCGAGCCGCAGCGGCTCCGCGTAGGCGAACCGGCCCTCGAGCAGGTGCAGGCTCGTG
>JBBQHQ010000066.1:0-13156 GCA_038324115.1 Gaiellales bacterium | reverse complement strand
CGCTGCCCGCCGAGCGGATCGCGACCGTCGTCGGCCGCTATTACGCGATGGACCGGGATCGGCGCTGGGAGCGGACCGAGCGGGCGCTGGCGGCGATCATGCACGGCGAGGGTCAGGCTGCCTCTGACCCCGTCGCCGCGGTGCAGGCGAGCTACGACGCGGGGATCACCGACGAGTTCATCGAGCCGATCGTGCTCAGCGGGCGGCCGCGGCTCGGCGAGCGCGATGCCGCCCTCTTCTTCAACTTCCGGCCCGACCGCGGCCGCCAGCTCTCCCGGAAGCTCGTCGACGCCGGGGTCGACCTGACCACGATGACGAGCTACGGCGCCGAGCTGGACGTCCCGGTCGTCTTCGCCGAGCAGCGGGTGGCGGAGACCCTCGCCGAGGCGCTCTCGCAGCAGGGCGCCCGCCAACTCCACGTCGCCGAGACGGAGAAGTTCGCGCACGTCACCTCCTTCTTCAACGGCGGTCTCGAGGACGAGTGGGCCGGCGAGACCAGGATCCTCGTGCCCTCCCCCCGCGACGTCCCGAGCTACGACTTCAAGCCAGAGATGTCGGCGCACGAGGTCGCCGCGCGCTTCGCCGCCGAGATCGGCGACGGCTACCGCTTCGCGGTGCTCAACTTCGCCAATCCGGACATGGTCGGCCACACCGGGTCGATCCCGGCCGTGGTAGCGGCTGTCGAGGCCAGCGACGCATGCCTCGCCACCGTGGTCGATGCGACGCACGCTGCCGGCGGCGTCTGCCTCGTCACGGCCGACCACGGCAACGCCGAACAGATGCTCGAGCCGGACGGGGTCAGCCCGCACACAGCCCACACCACGAATCCCGTCCCGCTCGTCCTCACGGCCGCGGACGCGTCGCTGCGGGAGGGCGGCGAGCTCTCCGATCTGGCCCCGACGGCGCTCGCCCTGCTCGGTTTGGACATCCCGGCGGAAATGACCGGGACACCGTTGGCCAAGCTGGACTAGGCCGGGGGATTCCGTTTATGCAAAAGCTGGATATACTGCCGCCACTTGTCGCTGCCCCAGCCAGATCACGGCGTCCTGCGGAAGGCCCAGCGAGGCGATGAGCGTGCTTTCACGCTCATCGTGCGCGCCTATGAGCTTCCGGTCTACAACTACGTCCTCAGGCTCGTCGGAGATCGCGCGCTCGCAGAGGATTTGACGCAGGAGGTCTTCCTCCGCGTCTATCAAGGCCTGCCGAGCTTCTCGCTCCGGAGCCGGTTCACGACGTGGCTCTTTCAGGTGACGAAAAATCGCGTCCTCGACGAGCTGCGCGCGCTCGAGCGGCGGCCCCGCTCGGTCGTCAACCTCGAGGACATCCCGCCGCTCGAGGTCGTGGACGCGCCCTTCGAGCGCATCGAGGCGATCGACGCGGTCTGGCGCGCGATCGAGGAGCTGAGCGTCGACCTGAAGATGGCGCTCCTGCTCCGCGACGTCGTCGGGCTCTCGTACACCGAGATCGCCGACTCGCTCGAGGTCACGCTCGCCACGGTCAAGTGGCGGATCTACAAGGCCCGGGAGGACGTCCAACTCGCGCTCGCACGCGAGGGGATCACCTTCGGGGCCAGCAGCGGCTCCGGCGCGCTCGAGCGTCCGGCGGCCGACGCGCTCGTCTAGCCGGGCCGAACTTTCGGACATTCGGCGCAAGTTTTCGCGCCTGCCGCCCCTCCTGCTGTGTGGAACCCCCGACACAGGAGAAGATCTCGATGAGACGCACCCTGATCCTGCTCGCCGCTCTGGCCGCGCTCGGCGCAGCCGCGACCCCCGCGAAGGCGGCCGGCTTCACCGGGGTCGTCGTCGCGAAGGACAGCGGCCGGCACGCGGTCGTGCTTGCCTCTGCGAACGGCACCGTCCGGACGACCCGGTCGGCCCGGTACCGCTCGCTGAAGGTCGGCCAGCGCGTCGGCGTCAAAGCCGCGCTGCTCCGGGACGGCACGTATCGCGCGTCCTCTGTCCGAGTGTCCGGCCGTCAGACGAAGGCCCGTTTCCGCGCGGTCGTCGTTCGCAGCCAGCGCGCCCAGAAGCGCCTCCTCGTCAGCGCCGGCGGTTCGACCTTCGCCCTTGCGAACAGGAGCAAGGCCCGTGTGATCGCCTCCCGCGCGAGCGGCGAGCCGAAGCCCGGCGACCAGATCGTGGTCACCGTCGGCCTCTCCGGGAGCTCTGCCGAGGCGACATCGGTGAGCACGGTGGGCCACCTCGGGAAGATCGAGATCGAGGGGATCGTGACCAAGCTCGCCGACGGCAGCGTCGAGTTGATCGTCGCGCACGCCGGATTCGTCACCGTGGCGCTCCCCGCCGGGTTCGTCCTCCCGACCGGCCTGAAGGTGTTCGACGAGCTGAGCCTCGTGGTCGCCGTCGGCGCGGACGGAAAGCTGACCGCGCTCTCCGCCGAGGCCGACGACGAGCACGGCGACGACCAGGGCGACGACGAGGACGATGACGACGACAACGACCACCACGACGACTAGGAGCAGCACCCCGTGACCGCCGAGCCCACCACGCTGCCGAGCCGCCCCTCACCGGGGGAGGCCGGCGCGCGGCTCGGCGAGCTCTACCGCTCCAACGCCCGGATGGTCCTCGGCGTCTGCCAGCTCGTTCTCCGCGACCCGGGGGAGGCCGAGGACGCCACCCAGCAGGTCTTCCTCTCCGCCTACCGCAGCCTGCTCGTAGGGACCAGCGTCGAGAAGCCGGGCGCGTGGCTCGCCACCATTGCCCGAAACGAGTGCCGGGCGCGGATCGAGGTCCGGATGCGAACGCCGCTCCCGCAGGCCGACGTCGACACCCTCGTCGGGCCCGCCCTCGAGGAGCAGGCCGAGGGGCGCGCGCGGAACGCCACGCTCTACGCGGAGCTGGCCGCGCTGCCTGTGAAGCAGCGAGAGGCCGTCGTGCTCCGGGACGTCTATGGCCTCCGCTACGACGAGGTCGCGACCGTCCTCGGCACCAGCCGGGCAGCGGTCGAGACATTGCTCTTCCGGGGGAGGCGGCGCCTCCAGCACCGGCTCCGGCCTGGGCTCGCCGCAGGCGTCCTCGTGGTGCCGCTCGCGCTCCGGGAGTCGCTCGCCTACGCCGTCCCCGGCTTCGCCTCGACCGTAGGCCCCGTGGCCGGAGGCTCGGCGCTGGCCGTCCCGCTCGCGGCCAAACTGGCCGCCGTTGGGCTCGCGGTCGGTGCGGTCGGGTCGGCGGGCGTGGCCACCCAGCACGGCCTCGGCGACGGCAGGACGGGCGCGCCGAACGTGACCGTCTCGACCGGCGCTCCCGGGCGGGCGCGGCAGCCGGTCGTGCTGCCGCCGCTGATGCGGCAGCCGGCCCAGGCCGTCGCGGCCGGCGGGACGCCTGCACCGGCGCCGGTGCAGGCGAAGGCGCAACCGCGCGTCCAGAGGAGCGATGACGCCGAGGACAACGCCCCCGGAGTCGAGGCGGAGAGGCGCAGCGGCACGAACGAAAGCTCCGACGAGGGGTCCGAGCAGGACGGCGAATTCGAGGCGGGCGTCCGGGCGCAGATCGGGCCACTCGACCTTCGCGACGGCGGGTCCGACGCGGCGGACGACGGCGACGGAGGACGCTCGCACGGCAACGACGATGACGGGAAGGGCGCCGCAGAGGACGGCGACTAGCCCGAGCGCTCGCGCAGCCAAGCTGCGAGCGAGCGCGCCTCATCGACCGCTGCGGGCTGGACGGCCGCCCCGCAGTCGATCGACCCCGCGAGGGCGCCGGCGCTGCCGAGTAGCTCTTCCTGGAGCGGCCCCGGGACCCGGCCGGCGTTGATCGCCGCGATGGCCACGGACTGGAGCGCACGGGCCTCGTCGCTGGCAGCGCACGCATCGCCGGCCTCGAGCTCGGCGACCACCGCGTCGCCCCGCTCGGCGAGCCTGTGCGCGAGAGCGGTCGGAAGCGGGGGTGCGGCCGCCCGCTCCGGATCCCCGCCGCCGCAGCCCGCAGCGGCGAGGAGCGCGAGCAGGACGAGCGCCCTACGCCTCGGCGTTGGGATCTTCCTTGGCCGCGAGCGTCAGGCTCGCGCCGGTCACGTCCTTGAGGTGGCGCTTCTGGATCGGGAGCTGCTCCTTGACGAGCGCCCGGATCCCCGGGTGCCTGGCCGTCTTGTTCATCTGCTCGAGCACGGCCCAGTGGCCGACCTCGCCGGCCTCCGCCATCGTCATGAACTCCATCCCGTCCAGGATGTCCGAGTCGCGGTCGAGGTACGTCTTCAGCATCTCGCCGCCCTTCTTCTTGACCGAGCGGGCCTCGGCGAGGATCTTGCTCTTCTTCCCGTCGAACTCCGCGGCGAGCGCCGTGCCGTCCTTCTCGGCCTTGGCGGCCTCGCCCTTCATCTGCTTCATCTGCCTGGCGAGGTCGCGCGGGGGGCTCAGCTTCGCGACCCGGTCGATCGCGACCTGCGCGGCCATCGCGAGGCCGATCACCTCGCCGAGCTTCGTCTCGAGATTCGTCAGTTCGGCCATGTTGCTCCTTCTGGGTTCGGTCAGGCGCCGTGGGCGAGGCGCTCCGCAAGGCTCTGCGGCAGTCCGCGCTCGCGCATCTCGGCCTGGGTCTGGGCGATTGGGTACTCCGTACGGCGGTAGGTTGCCCGGCCCGTGTCGGTGTCAATCACGAGCCAGGCGGCGCGCGCGTCGCCGTCGCGGGGCTGGCCGACCGACCCCGGGTTGAGCAGGTGACGGCCGGCCGAGAGGTCGATCGTCTGGTCCGGCTCGGCCGGCCCGCCCGCCAGCGCGCCGCCGCTCGCCTGCACCCAGAGCGCGACGTGGCTGTGGCCGACGAGGACGAGGTCGTCCTCGGTGACCGCTAACGCCGCCTCTGCGGCTGCCTCGGTGAGCACGTACTCCCAGACGGGGTCGCGCGGGCTCCCGTGCGCGAGCGTGATCCCGTGGGCGCTCGCCGCGGACGGAAGGGCGCCCAGGTACCCGGCGGCCTCGGGGTCGAGCACCGTCTGCGTCCAGCGGGCGGCCTCGCCCGCCTCGCCGACGAACGTCTCGAGGTCGATCCGGCCGAGGACGGCGAGATCGTGGTTGCCGGCGAGCCCGAGCGTCGTCCGCTCGCGCACGAGCCGGGCGCACTCGTTCGGTCGCGGTCCGTAGCCGACGACGTCCCCGAGGCACCAGATCTCGTCGGCGCCCTCGGCGTCGATCGCGGCCAGCACCGCCACGAGGGCGTGCAGATTTGCGTGAATGTCCGAGATGACTGCGACCCGCATCGGCGCCGCGACCCTAGCGGCAGCGTGGCTCGCCGCCGCGGTCGTCCTATGGCGGAGCGTCCCTGCCGGGCCTGAGGTGGCTCAGCTCGACCCCAGCACGCTGTTCCCGGCCGGCCTGCTCGCGCGGAACGCGCGCTACGCGGACGTCCTGACCGCCCTCTGGCTTGTCGGCGTTCTCAGCCAACTCGCCGCACTCGTGCTGCTGGTGCGGCGGCCGCCGCGATTCCGGGGCCACCGGCTCGTGCAGGCGGCGCTGACGGGGGCGGTGGTCTATGCGTCCGTCTACGCGGCGGCCCTGCCTGCGCGCACGGCCGCCCACTGGTGGCGCCGCCGTTATGACGTGACCGATCTCGGCTACCCGAATGCGCTCCTCGGCACCTGGACGCTGACGCTCGGCGAGCTCGCGCTCGCGACCGTCACAGCCGTCGCGCTCGTGGCCGTCGGACGGCTGCTCGGCCGCCGCGCCTGGCTCCTGCTCTGGCCCGCATTCGCCGTCCTCGCGGCGCTCTTCATCCTCGTCCTGCCCGGTCTGCTCGCACCGCGGTTCGAGCCGCTGCGCGACCGGAGGCTCGCCGCCCGGATCCAGGCGCTCGCCGAGCGGGAAGGTCTCGGCCGCACGGAGATCGTCGTCCGGAAGGCGAAGGAGCGGACGCGGGCCGTCAACGCGGAGGCGCTCGGCGTCGGGCCGACGACGCGCGTCGTCCTCTGGGACACGCTGCTCGAGCCCGAGGTCGGCCGCGGCGAGATCCTGTTCGTCTCGGCGCACGAGCTGGCCCACGTCGCGCGGCACCACACCCGCCTGGGGCTCTGGTGGTTCTGCCTGCTCAGCCTCCCGGTCGTCTGGCTGCTCGTCCGGATCGTGCGGCTCGGCGACCCGCGCGCGCTCCCGCGGGCGGCGCTCCTGCTCCTCGTATTCCAGCTCGCCCTGCTGCCGGTCGCGAACGCGATCTCGCGCCGTTACGAGCGGCAGGCCGACCGCGATGCGCTCGCGCTCACAGCCGACCCGGCTGCCGCCGAGGCGCTCTTCCGCCGCTTCGCGCGCGTGAACCTGACCGACCCCGACCCGCCGAGGCTCCTGCACGCGCTCCTCGGCACCCACCCGACCCTGGTCGAGCGGATCTCGCTCAGTCGCGGGGCGGCGCCTCCGGGAGATCCTGGATCCCCTTGACGGTCGCGTACTTGGACCACGAGTCGGTCATCGCGTCCAGCAGCTCCTTCGCGAACTTGGGCGCCATGTTCACGCGCGTGACGACCACGCCGGGGATGTCGCCCTCCTGCGCCTCGTGGTCGATCCGGGCGAAGGTGAGCGTGAACTCGTACTCCGAAAAGGAGATGTTGGCGAAGTTCGCGTAGGTGCCGACCACGTGATCGGGGTCGATCTGGATGTTGAGGCGGCGCTCCTCGCTCGGGTCGTCCACAAGGGCAACGATAACGTGCCCCGCTGGCGCATGGCACTCTGGAGGCCATGAGCGTCTCGGCACTCAAACGGCTCGAGGACGCGGTGGCCGCCGCCGCCGGCGCGGACGTCGCCCTCGAGCGCCCCGCCGACCCGAGCCACGGGGACTACGCGACGAACGTCGCGCTCCGGCTCGCGGGCGCCCGCAAGCAGCCGCCGCGCGCGATCGCCGAGGAACTCGTCGCCCAGGTGCTCGAGCTCCCCGGAGTCGCGCGGGCCGAGGTCGCCGGCCCTGGCTTCGTCAACCTCTCGCTCGATCCCTCCTGGTTCGGCGGCGCGCTCGCGGAGATCCTCGCGGCGGGCGACCGCTACGGGGCCGGGTCGGCCGAGACGCCTCAGCGCATCCAGGTCGAGCTCGTCTCGGCGAACCCGACCGGGCCGATCACCGTCGCCGCGGCACGGAACGCCGCCTACGGGGACTGCGTGGCACGCCTCCTCGCCTACGCGGGGCACGAGGTCGAGCGCGAGTACTACTTCAACGACGTCGGCAAGCAGATGGACCGCTTCCGCGCCTCGGTGGACGCGCTCCGGCGCGGGGAGGAGCCGCCCGAGGACGGCTACCACGGCGACTACATGGTTGGGCTCGCAGCGGTGGACGGAGACCCGGTCCCCCGGATGTTGGAGCAGATCAAGACGACGCTGGGGCGCTTCCGGGTCGATTTCGACAGCTTCCAGAACGAGGCCGACCTCGCCGGGCGGATCGCCGCCGCGATCGAGCGGCTCGACACCTACGAGGCCGAGGGGACGATCTGGGCGCGGACGTCCGCCTACGGCGACGACAAGGACAGGCCGCTCCTGCGCTCCTCCGACGGCAGCCACCTCTACTTCGCGGCCGACGTCGCCTACCTCGCGCACAAGCTCGACCGCTTCGACCGGGCGATCTACGTCCTCGGCGCCGACCACCACGGCTACGTGGGGCGGCTCGAGGCGGTCGCGGAGATGCTCGGCTACGGCCGCGGGCGGGTCGAGGTGCTGATCTACCAGCTCGTCAACCTGACCCGGGGCGGGGAGGCGACCAAGATGTCGAAGCGCCGCGGCGACGTCGTCTTCCTGGACGACTTCGTGGACGAGATCGGGCTCGCCGCGGCCCGCTGGTACCTCGTCAACCGCGGCCACGACCAGACGATCGAGATCGACATCGACCTGGCCGCCGAGAAGAGCAACAAGAACCCGGTTTTCTACGTCCAGTACGCGCACGCCCGGATCGCGAGCATCCTCCGCAGCGCGGGCGACGCGCCGGTCTCGGCCGAGGCGCCGACGGAGCTGGCGGCGGAGGAGCGCGACCTCGTCAAGCGCCTGGCGGAGTTCCCCGGTGTCGTCGCCGAGGCGACCGAACGGCGGGGCCCGCACGCCCTCCCGAACTACGCAATCCGCCTGGCGGACGACTTCCACCGCTTCTACCATGAGCACAAGGTGCTCGGCTCCGAGACGCAGGCCTTCCGGCTCGCGCTCGTCACGGCGGTCAGGGACGTGATCCGCCGCTCGCTGGATCTGATCGGCGTCGAGGCGCCGGAATCTATGTGATCGGGTCGACGCCGGCCAGGCGTTCCTCGCCCTCCGCGCCCGCTGCAACGGCGTCGAGTTGGAGGAGCTGTCGCGCTCGACCGAGCTTGAGTCCTGCCGACCTCTCGCCTAGAGTCTCTCTTTCAGGGGGACATCAAGCAGGAGGGGAAACAGTGAGAAAGCGGCTTCTCGTACTCGTCGCCGCGCTGGCGGCGCTGTTCGTCAGCGCTTCAGGCGCGTCGGCCCACGCAGGGCACGGCGTCGATTCGACGCACGCCCTGACCGATGCGGTCACCATCTGGTCACCGGCGAGCTACCTGACCCGAGCCGCGGCTCCAGCGGCCAAGCCCGCGGCGGCGCCGGTGACGATCCAGTTCGTCAACGTCTCGGACTGGCACGGCCAGCTCGACCCGCTCAACGGGGTCGGCGGCGCGGCGCAGCTCTCGACGTACTTCAAGAACGAGCGCAGCGCGAACCCGAACACGATCACGCTGACCGCCGGCGACGCCTTCGGGGCGACGCCGCCGCTCTCCGGCTTCTTCGACGAGCGGCCGACCGTCCAGGCGATGAACCTGATGGGCTTCGACGCGGACACGTTCGGCAACCACAACTTCGACCGCGGCACGGCGCATCTCCAGCAGATGGTCGATCTCGCGCAGTTCCCGTACGTCTCGTCGAACCTGAAGTTCGTGCAGCAGGAGCTCTCGGGGGTCGCGGACTACACGATCATCGAGCGGGGCGGCGTCAAGGTCGGCGTCGTCGGCGTCACGAACCCCGAGGCGCCCACCCTGGTCTTCCCGGGCCGCTTCGGCGCGATCGAGATCCAGGACCCGGTCAAGTACGCGGAGAAGGCGGCGAACCTCGCCCGCGCGCACGGTGCCGACCTGATCGTCGCGATCACCCACATGGGCGTGACCGGCACCAATCCGGTCACCGGCGAGGCCGTCGGCCCGCTGATCGACTTCGCGACGGCGACGAAGGAGTTCGACGTCATCTTCGGCGACCACACCGATGTCCAGTACCAGGGCGTGATCAACGGCGCCCTCGTGCACGAGAACAAAAGCAAGGGCGTGACCTACGCCCGGACGACCGTGAAGGTCGTCCCGAACGAGAACGGCAAGCGCGGCGAGATCCTCTCCCGCGCGGTCTCGTTCGTGACGCCCACGAGCGCTGCGGTCACGCCCGATCCGGCCGTCGTCAGCCTGCTGGCGCCGTACCGGACGCAGCTCTCCGCACTCCTCGATGGGCAGATCGGCGTCGCAACGGGCTTCTACCCGCGTGGCGGAACGCCTGCGGTCGAGCGGGTCGGCGAGGTCGCGGTCGGCAATCTCGTCACGGACGCGCTGCGGACCACCTACGGCACGCAGATCGCGTTCACGAACGGGGGCGGCCTCCGCTCGCCACTTCCGTCCAGCTACGCCCCGGCCGATCACACGCTCCGGCGCACTTCGGCCGGCTACGCGCCCGGCCCGCCCTACGATCTGGTGGCGGGCGACGTGCTCTCGCTGCTCCCGTTCGGGAACCAGTCGCTGACGCGGACCGTGACGGGCGCCCAGCTCTGGTCGGCGCTCGAGCGGAGCGTCGGCTCGATGCCGAGCGCGTTCGGCGGTTTCCTGCAGATCTCCGGGTTCACGTTCACCTACAAGCTGAGCAACCCGGCCGGATCGCGGGTGCAGTCGGTGAAGCTGAACAACGGAGCGTCGATCGCCGCGGACGCGACCACGTACACCGCGACGACGAACGACTTCACCAACTCGGGCGGCGACGGCTACGCGATGCTCGCCGACGGGCAGGGGACGACGCGGAACCTGATGGCGAACGACGTTCTCGACTACATCCGGGCGGCAGGCACGATCACGCCGACCCTCGAGGGCCGGATCACCCAGATCCCGTAGGTCCTCGACTGGATGCCGAACACGAAGGGCCGCCTCCGGGCGGCCCTTCGCCGTACCGGGCACGAGCTCGCGTGAGCCTGACCATGCCCCGCGTGGGGTCGAATCGGGATCGAGCGCACCCGCAGCCAGGCGCAGGCGCAGCGGCTCCGCGCGAGCTTGCTGACCGACCAGGGGAACCTGCTCGACCCCCTCCACGTTCCTGAAGGCGGGCACGAGTAGCACGCCCTAGTCCCGCCGGACCTCCTGCAGTACCCACGTGTTGCCGTCCGGGTCGGCGAAGTCGGCGAACGAGGCGTAGCTCCCGTGCTCCGGGTCGACGCCGGGCTGCCAGCCGCTCGACGTCATGTGCCGGATCTCGCCGACCTCGACCCCGCGGCCGACGAGCTCGGCACGCGCGGCCTCGATGTCGGGGACGACGAGGTGGGTGCCGCGGTACGAGCCCGGCTCCGCGGTCGTCAGCCCGAGGCCGATCGTCAGCGAGCAGGCCGACCCCGGCGGCGTGATCTGGACGACGCGGAACGTGTCGCTCGGCCGGTGATCGACGTCGAGGTCGAAGCCGCAGTCCTCGACGTAGAACTGCTTTGCGCGGTCCACGTCCGAGACGGGGATCAGGACGAGCTCCAGCTTGTAGTCCACCGTGCGGCCTCCTGTCGGGGTGTGGCTGTGGAGACTGCCGGTCGCGGCGGAAGTCATCGAACCGGACTGCCGCGCGCCGAACCGACGTAGGATTGGTGGCGCATGAGTCTCGCAGCCCCCGACCGCAACCTCGCCCTCGAGCTCGTCCGCGTCACCGAGGCCGGCGCGCTCGCCGCCTCCGGGTGGGTCGGCCGGGGCGAGAAGGAGAGCGCGGATGCCGCCGCGGTCGATGCGATGCGCGTCGTTCTCGGCACCGTCGGGATGCGCGGCGTCGTCGTGATCGGCGAGGGTGAGAAGGACGAGGCGCCGATGCTCTACAACGGCGAGGAGGTCGGCTCCGGCAGCGGCCCCGAGACGGACGTCGCCGTCGACCCGCTCGAGGGGACACGGTTGACCGCGCTCGGCCAGCCCAACGCGATCTGCGTGATCGCGGTCGCCGAGCGGGGAACGATGTACGACCCTGGCGACGCCTTCTACATGGACAAGATCACCGTCGGCGCCGAGGCCGCGGGCGCGATCGACATCAACGCGTCGCCGACCGAGAACGTGAAGGCGGTCGCGAAGGCGAAGGGCCTCGACGTCAGCGAGGTCACTGTCGTCGTGCTCGAGCGCGAGCGCCACGAGGAGCTGATCGGCGAGCTGCGCCAGGCCGGCGCGCGGGTCAACCTGATCCGCGACGGCGACGTCGCCCCCTCGATCGCGGCCGCGCAGGCCTTCGCCGGCGTGGACATGGTGATGGGGATCGGCGGCACGCCGGAGGGCGTGATCTCGGCGGCGGCGATCAAGTGCCTCCGCGGTGAGATCCAGGGCAAACTCTGGCCGCGCAGCGACGAGGAGCGCCAGGCGCTCGTCGCGAGCGGCGTCGACGTCGACCGCGTCCTCACCACCGACGACCTCGTGCGCGGCGACGACGTCTTCGTCGCCGCCACCGGCGTCACGAGCGGCGTCTTCCTCCGCGGCGTCCGGGTCTCCCGGAACGGCGCCGAGACGGAGTCGATCGTGATGCGCTCGCGCTCCGGGACCTTCCGCCGGATCGCCGCGTTCCATCCTTCCGACAAGGTCAGGCATCTGATGAAGGGACAACGATGAGTGAGCTCCACGACACCGCCAAGGCGCTCGTCGCCGACGACCGCGGCATCCTCGCCGCCGACGAGAGCTCGGGGACGATCAAGAAGCGCTTCGACACGATCGGGCTGGAGTCGACCGAGGAGAGCCGGCGCGCCTACCGCGACATGCTCTTCACGACCCCCGGCCTGGAGGAGTTCATTAGCGGCGTCATCCTCTACGACGAGACGCTGCGTCAGTCCACGAGCGGCGGCACGCCGTTCTCGAAGCATCTCTCCGACCTCGGGATCATCCCCGGGATCAAGGTGGATATGGGAGCGAAGCCGCTGTCCGGCGCGCCCGGCGAGCTCGTGACCGAGGGGCTCGACGGCCTCCGCGAGCGGCTGGAGGAGTACAGGGGCCTCGGCGCCCGCTTCGCCAAGTGGCGCGCGGTGATCACGATCGGGGACGGGATCCCGAGCGACTACTGCATCCACGTCAACGCGCACGCCCTCGCTCGCTATGCGGCCCTCTGCCAGGAACAGGGGATCGTCCCGATCGTCGAACCGGAGGTCCTGATGGACGCCGACAACGGCATCGAGCGCTGCTTCGAGGTGACCTCCGCCACGCTGCACCACGTCTTCGACGAGCTCCACCACCAGCGCGTCGACCTCGAGGGGATGCTGCTGAAGCCGAACATGGTCATCTCCGGCAAGGGCTGCCCGACGCAGGCGTCCGCCGCCGAGGTGGCGGACTGGACGCTCCGCTGCTTCCACGAGCACGTCCCCGCAGCGGTGCCCGGGATCGTCTTCCTCTCCGGCGGCCAGTCGGACGAGCAGGCGAGCGAGAACCTGAACGCGATCAACTCGCACGGGTCGCAGCCATGGGTGCTCTCCTACTCCTACGGACGCGCCCTCCAGGCGCCGGCGATCGCGGCCTGGGACGGCAAGAGCGAGAACGTCGACGCCGGCCAGTCGTCCCTCGCCCTCCGCGCCCGCTGCAACAGCGCCGCCGTCGGCGGCCGCTACACCGCCGCGATGGAGGAGCTGTCGCGCTCGACCTAGCTCGAGCCTGGGTGCAGCCCCAGGCGGGAGCCGGCGCCACCTTCGTCGTCGAGCTCCGTCCGGCCTGACAGCTCCGTCGGCCGAAGCCGGGGAGCAAAGCGGGCGATGAGACTCGAACTCACGACCCTCAGCTTGGGAAGCTGATGCTCTACCAACTGAGCTACGCCCGCGTGGGAGTGAAGTCTAGCGCCCCGCTCTAGCCGCGGTCCTCCCGGGGATCGGTGTTGCGCGCGACGGCGGCCGGCCAGGCCTCGCGCAGCCGCTCTCGCGTCGCCAGCAGGTGCTCCGGGATCACCTTCGTGTCCGCCAGCACCGGCATGAAGTTCGTGTCGCCGCCCCAGCGCGGG
>JBBQHQ010000065.1:0-13480 GCA_038324115.1 Gaiellales bacterium | reverse complement strand
TACTTGCATCATTCGAGAACGCCGTGAACGTTCTCTGACGAGGAGCCCAGGCACGGGTTCGGGTTCGCGGCAGCCGTTCTCGGCCGGGCGGCTCGACGCGCTCGTGCGTCGGACGGGCGTGCTGATCGACGCCGCGTCCTGAGGGCCGTCTTCGGGCTCAGGCGGGGGCGCGGACGGGACGCAGGCGCGGGAGTTGGCCCTCCGCTCGGAGCGTTGCCATCCCGACCTGCGGCAGCGTCAAGGCGCTCTCGTAGATCAGGTAGCGCGGCTCCCAGCGCGGCTGGAACTTCGCGTTGAAGCGGTAGAGGCTCTCGATCTGGAAGAGGCGGTCGCCGAGCGCGAGGGCGGGCCGCAGCCGCCGCTCGAGCCGCGTCGCCGGCGCTCGCAGGATCCGTCCGAACGCGGAGAAGTTGAGCGAGACCTCCTCGATCCCGCGTTCGCGCAGGCCCTCGATCGCGCGGACGACGAGGAACTCGGTCAGCCCGTTCGGGGTGCCGGCGTCGCGGCGCATGGCCGAGAGCGACATCGCGGGTCGGCCGTAGCTCGGGACGAAGTGGAGGAAGCCGCGAGCCTCGCCTCGGCCGTCCCGTGCGACGACGAGGACGGTGTCGTCGGAGCGCTCGGCGAGCCGGTCGAGCGCCATCGAGAAGCCGCGCTCGCTCGCCCCGTTCAGCCAGGAGCGGGAGATACGGTCGAGGGCCGCCGCGGTACGCTCGTCCAGTTCGGCGGCAGTCAGGCACTCGGCTGAGTAGCCGCCGCGCTCGAGCCGGTGCACCGACTGGCGCACCTTCCGGATCGCGCGCCCGTCAAGTGAGAAGCCGGCGGTCGGGACGATCGCCTCGTCGCCGATGTAGAGGGCGCTCAGGCCCTGGGAGCGGTAGAGCTCGGCGAGGCTGCGGGAGGCCCCGACGGCGCCGAAGCGGAGGTCGTGCAGGCGCGCGAAGCGCCGGAGGCCTGCGACGAGATCGGGCAACGCCGCGGTCGGCGCAACGGGATCGCCCGAGACGAGGAGGACGCCGCCCTGGGCGCGGTAGCCGACGAACGCCGTCCCGGTGTCTCCGAAGAAGTAGTCGAGGTCGCTGCGGAGCTTGAAGCCGGCGAGCGTGTCGCGCCCGTGGGAGCGGACGACCGCCGCGGCCGCCGCGCGGGCTCCCTCGTCGCGCGAGCGTGGGACGGGCGCGCGGAAAAGCCAGTGGGCGAGCGCTCCGACCGTCGTCGCCCAGAAGATGACGTCGGCGGTGACGAGCGGGCCCCAGTCCGGGATCCCGCCGACGACGACGCCGCGCAGGAGCAGCCGCCCGTCGGCCCAGTCCGACCGGCCGGTCAGCCAGGCGCCCGCGAGGAGAGCCGCCACGGGGAAGGCGGCGAGAGCCGGGAGCCGCCAGATCCGGGAGGGGCTGAGCATCGGCACGCTGCCGACCGTGAACGACCGCCGCTGGGCGAAGAGGAACGCCGCCAGCGACCAGCTGATCGCGGCCTCCTCGACGTCGAGGCCTTTGAGCAGGTCGGCGGCGCCGACGACGAGCAGGAGCACGAACGCGACCTGGAACGCGCGGATCCGGCGGCGCCAGAGGTAGCCCCCGACGGCGACGAGCCCGAGGCTCGCCGGCACCGCCAGCGCGTGCAGCGCGGGGGAAAGGGAGAGCGGCACGAGCTCGAGCAGCACCGCCTGGCGGCGGCCGAGGTCGGGGGTCAAAGCCGAGGCGAGGTTGACGGCGCCCGCGGTCACGGAGCCGACCGCGGCAACCGCGGGGGCTCTCCGAGCGAGCGGGGCGAGCAGGCTCCTCACGACTCCCGGTCGGCCCAGTCGCGCTCGGCCTCCTGCTCCATCCGCTCGAGGCGCTCGTAGTAGTCCGGGAACTCCTTCATGTGGGCGAGCGCGATCTTCCCGGTCAGGATCGGGTCGTCGCCGGTCACGTCGGTCTGCGGGTCGTGGGAGCCGTGCTCGAGCTCGACGTCGATCCCGAGCCGGAACCCCTCCAGGGGATACCGGTCCCAGTCGACCCCGATCTCGTCGCCGATCCGGCGCGCCTCCTCGAGCGTGGTGGGCTCGCGGCCGCTCACTTGACGGTGAAGTTCGTGTACATGCCGGCGGCGTAGTGGCCGGGGAGGTTGCAGACGAGGGCGTAGTGGCCGGGGGCGAGCTTGACCGTGAGCGAGTCGATCGCCCCCGTCCGGAGGTCGCCGGTCTCGGCGACCTGGCCGGTCTCCTTGATCCTGGCGCCCGTGCCGAGCGTGCCGGCGCTCCTCGACGTCTTCAGGATCACGAGCTCGTGGAGGATCTTGCCGTGGTTGCCGGTGACGAACGTGACCTTGCCGGCGGGGACGACGGCGCGGCTGAGCGCGATCTTGAAGTCGGTCTCCTTGACCTTCACGGTCGTGCCGGTGGCGACGGGCGCAGCCGCCGCGCCGCCGGCGAGGGTCGTGGCGGCTGCGGCGAACGCGGCGAGAGCCGCGGCGGTGACCTTGCGGGACGTCTGCATCAGGTGCCTCTCTGGTCGGGAAGGGAGACCGCAGCCTTCCCGCCGGGGCCTGAACCCCGCCTGAACGGGGCTCAGCGCGCCGGGAGGCGCGCGTGGATCTCGCGGGTCAGCTCTGCCACCCGCTCGGTCAACGCCTTGTCCTCTTCGGTCAGCGCGGTGTTCGCCTTGAGCAGCAGCGTCAGCTCATCCGTGCTTTCGCGGAGCGCGACCTCGTGCCGCTGGATCCTGTCCATGAGCTCCTCCCGGTGTTCCTCGCGGCGTTCGAGGTCGCCCTTGTCCCGGTCGGCCTGGCGTGTCTGGGCGAGCAGGATCAACGGCGCCGCGTACGCCGCCTGGGTCGAGAAGGCAAGGTTGAGCAGGATGAACGGGTACGGATCCCAGCGGAGCCCCACCGCGACCGCATTCAGCGCGATCCAGATGACCACGCCCACGGTCTGGCCGAGGATGTACCACGGTGTCCCGAAGAAGCGGGCGGCCGCCTCGGCCCGTCGGCCGAAGCTGTCCTCGCCGAAGGCGGAGTGCGAGCGGGCCACGGAGAGGGGTTCGGGGGGCGCCGGGCCGCTCCTGCCCTGGGTAGCATCGACGGGGTGAAGATCGAGGAGCAGATCACGGTCGCCCGGCCGCCCGCCGAGGCCTTCGACTACGTCTCCGAGTTCGCCAACACGGCCGAATGGGATCCCGGGATCGCCGAGTCGCGCAAGCTGACCGACGGGCCGATCCGGGTCGGGACGGAGTACGACGTCGTCGCGCTCTTCCGCGGCAAGCGCCAGGCGTTCCGCTACCGGGTCACCGAGCTCGAGCCCGGGCGGCGGGTCGTTCTCGCGGGTGAGAGCGACCAGGCCACCTCCGTCGACGTGATCGCCGTCGAGCCCGACGGGGCCGGCTCGCGGATCCTCTACTCGGCCGAGATCAAGCTGAAGGGCCTGCGCCGGATTGCAGAGCCGCTGCTCAGGGGCACCCTCGCCAAGACCGGCGAGGAGGCGCTCGCCGGCCTGAAGCACGCTCTGGACTCCTAGGCCGCGCGCCGCTCGAGCTGCCGCTCGTTCGGAACCTTCACGTCCCAAACGAGCCCTAGCCGCTCGAGCCCGCGGATCACGAGCCACGAGACGTCGATCTGGCGGCGAAGGAGGCCGTGTCTCGCGGAACTCGGGAAGGCGTGGTGGTTGTTGTGCCAGCCCTCGCCGAAGACGAGCAGCGCCACGAGCCAGTTGTTGCGCGCCTCGTCGCGGGAGCGGAAGTCCTTGCGTCCGAACATGTGGCAGATCGAGTTGACGCTGAACGTGGCGTGCTGGTAGAGGAAGATCCGGATCAGGCCGCCCCAGACGAGGCCGGCGAGGCCCGCCTGGACGGTGCCGACGACCGCGTAGGCAATCAGGAACGGCAACCCGAGGGTGAGGACGACCCAGAGCAGGTAGGCCCTGTCGATCGTCCGCACGAGCCGGTTCTCGTACAGGTCCTTGCCGTACTCGCGCCCCTGCTCCATCCCGAGGTTGTCGAAGAGCCAGCCGACGTGCGAGTGGACGAAGCCGCGTACGGCGCCCCAGGCGCCCTCGCCGTGGCCGACGTGGGGTGAGTGCGGGTCGCCGGGCTGGTCTGAGAGCGCGTGGTGCTTGCGGTGGTCGGTCACCCACTGGGTCAGCGGCCCTTGCATCGTCATGCAGCCCAGGATCGCGAGCGTGGCCTCGACCGGCTTGCTCGTCCGGAAGCCGCGATGGGTGAAGTAGCGGTGGAAGCCGATCGTCGTCCCAAACGCGCAGAGGACGTAGAACCCGACGAGCAGGGCAAGGTCGATCGGGTGGAAGGCGACGCCCCAGAGGAGGCCCATCGCGGAGAGGATCCCGAGCGGGGGCACCACCACCGCGACGAGCGTGACGACCTGGCTGATCCGGCTCGACCGGGTGCGGACCGTCCCGACGGGCACGGAGAGGGGTCGTACGTCTATGTTTTGTCCAGACAATGCTGTCCTAGCGTAGTCTTCCTGATCCATCTTTCGCTGGAGGACGAACCACGGTTCGAATGGACGTGCACAGATGAGGATCGCAGTTGTCGGCAGTGGGATCTCCGGTCTGGGCGCCGCCTACCTGCTCGGACGGGCCCACGAGGTGACCGTGTTCGAGCGCGCCGGCCGCGCCGGCGGGCACACGCACACGGTCGCCCACGAGGGGCTCGGCCTCGACACGGGCTTCCTCGTCCACAACGCCCGCAATTACCCCTTGCTCGGCCGGCTGTTCGGCGAACTGGGGATCCGGACACAGGAGTCGGACATGTCCTTCTCCGTCTCCTGCAACTGCTGCGGGCTCGAGTACTCGGGCAAGCGGCCGTTCGCGCAGCGGCGGAACCTCGCGAGCCCCCGGTTCGGCAGCCTCCTTTGGGAGATCGGTCGCTGGCTCCGCACCGCGCGCCACACGCTCGACGAGCGCGACTACGAGAGCCACTCGCTCGGCGCGTACCTGGACGAGCGCGGCTACTCGGACCGCTTCCGCCGGCACTTCCTCGTCCCGCTCACCTCGGCTCTCTGGTCGACCGCACCCGGGCGGGCGCTCGAGTTCCCCGCCGCCTCGGCGATCCGCTTCTTCGACAACCACGGGATGCTCGGCTTCGGCCGCTTCTCCTGGCGGACGGTGACGGGCGGCTCAGACACCTACGTGCAGGCGCTCGCACAGCGGCTCGGGCCCCGGCTCCGGCTCGGGCTCGGCGTCCGCTCGCTCCGCCGCGACGCGGACGGCGTCGAGTTGACGACCGATGACGGCGAGCGGCGCCGCTTCGACCACGTCGTCGTCGCCGCGCACGCCGACCAGGCGCTCGCCCTCCTCGAGGATGCCAGTGAGGACGAGCGGCGCGTCCTCGGCGCCTTCGCCTACACCCGGAACGAGACGGTGCTGCACACCGACGCGCGCCTGCTTCCGAGGGCCGTCAAGGCGCGTGCGGCGTGGAACTACCGCCTCGGCGACGACGGCCTCCCGACGGTGACCTACTCGCTGAACCGCCTCCAGGCCCTCGCCGGCGAGACGGAGTACTGCGTCAGCCTGAACCAGCAGGTCGAGGACGAGCACGTGCTCAGGCGGATGACCTACGAGCACCCGCTCTTCACCGTCGAGTCGCTCGGCGCGCAGCGTGAGCTGCCCGCGCTCTCCGGGGTGCGCCATACCTCTTATGCGGGCGCCCACCACGGCAACGGCTTCCACGAAGACGGGCTCGCCTCGGGCGTGCGCGCCGCCGCCGGGCTCGGGGTCAGCTGGTGAGGTCGGCGCTCTACACCGGGACGCTCGTCCACTCGCGGCGCACGCCGGCGAAGAACACGTTCCGCTACCCGCTCTCCACGTGGCTGCTCGACCTGGACGAGCTCCCCGAGCTCGAGCGGCGCCTGCGCCTGCTCTCGGTCAACGGCCGCAACATCGTCTCCTTCCGCGACGCCGACCACTTCGCCGGCGACAAGCCTCTGAAGCAGGCCGTGATCGAGTTCGCGGGCGACCCGGAGATCGAGCGCGTCCTCGTCCTGACCCAGCTCCGCGTCCTCGGCTTCGTCTTCAACCCCGTCAGCTTCTACTGGTGCTACCGCGCGGACGGCTCGCTCGCCTGCATGGTCGCGGAGCTGAACAACACGTTTGGCGAGCGCCATCCCGAGCTGCTCCGGGGCGGCGAGCTCGCCTACGAGCACGAGAAGCATCTGCATGTCTCGCCGTTCTTCGGGCTCGACGGCTCCTACGAGTACGCGTTCTCGGAGCCGGGCGAGCAGGTCTGGGCCCGGATCCACGTCAAGGAGGGGGCGGAGCGGCCGCTGACCGCCGTCCTCCACGGCCACCGGCGCGAGCTGACGAACCGCTCCCTCGCCGCCATGTTGCTCCGCTATCCGCTGATGCCGCTGAAGGTGGTCGCGCTGATCCACTGGCAGGCGCTCCGGCTCTGGCTCAAGCGCGTGCCCTTCCATCACAAGCCCGCCTTCGTCCCCGGGCAGGGTTCCGTCAAGGGGGCGGGCAAGTGAGCACGATCGACCGCACCGTCCGGCCTGCTCCGCGCGTCAGCCGCTCACCGGTGCTCGAGCGCGTCACGGTCGGGGTCCTCGAGCGGGCGCTCCAGCACCTCGAGGGCGGCACGCTGGAAGTCGAACTGCCCGGAGGCGCAGTCAGGCGGTTCGGCAGCGGCCCCGGCGAGACGCTCCGAATCCACGACGACGCGTTCTTCCGCCGGATCGCCACTCGCGGCAAGCTGGGTGTGGGCGAGTCGTACGTCGCGGGCGAGTGGGACAGCGACGACCTCGTCGGCCTGCTCGAGCTCCTGCTCCGGAACGCTGCGGCCGCGGCGGAGCGGCACTCCGGCTGGCGGCGGCTGCTCGAGGCGCGCCCGCGGCTGAACCGTCGGAACGGGATGCTCCGGGCGCGCAGGAACATCGCCTACCACTACAACCTCGGCAACGACCTCTTCGAGCTGATGCTGGACGAGACGATGACCTACTCCTGCGCGATCTTCGAGGCGGACGACGAGCCGCTCGCCGACGCCCAGCGGCGCAAGTACCGGCGGATCTGCGAGCAGCTGCAGCTGACCGAGTCCGATCGTGTGCTCGAGATCGGCTGCGGCTGGGGCGGCTTCGCGCGCTTCGCGGCGACCGAGTACGGCTGCAGCGTCACCGGGCTGACGATCTCGGCCGAACAGGCGGCGCTCGCGCGGGAGCGGACGGCCGGGCTCCCCGTCCGGATCCTCGAGGATGACTACCGCCGCCACGAGGGCCGCTACACGAAGGTCGCGTCGATCGAGATGCTCGAGGCGATCGGGGACGACCAGTTCGGCACCTACTTCGCCACGATCGACCGGCTGCTCGAGCCCGGCGGCGTCGCCTGCATCCAGACGATCCTGATCCCGGACGACCGTTGGGAGCGCTACCGCCGCTCGCCCGACTGGATCGAGCGCTACGTCTTCCCCGGCTGCCTGATCCCGTCGCTGACCGCGCTGACGCGCGCAATGACCGCCGACTCGCGCCTGCTCGTCCACGACCTGCACGAGATCGGCCCGAGCTACGCGGAGACGCTGAAGCGGTGGCGCGAGAGCGTCGAGGCCCGGATCAACGAGGTGCGGGCGCTCGGCTATGACCGCCGCTTCGAGCGCACCTGGGCGTTCTACCTCTCATTCTGCGAGGCTGCGTTCCGGACGCGGGCGCTGCGCGACGTCCAGCTGACCCTGACCCGGCCCTTCAACGAGGTGCTCTCGTGATCCTCTACCGCCTGCTCGACAAGTTGAACTTCCGCGGGATCGCCGGGTGGCTCTACGGCGTCCGGGTGACCGGCGCCGAGCGGATTCCGACGGCGCGCGGGACGATCCTCGTCGCCAACCACGAGTCGCTCTTCGACCCCTGGATCCTCGCGCTCGCGACCCCGCGACCGATCCGCTACATGGCGAAGGCGGAGCTGTGGCGGAACGCGCTTGTGGGCCGCGCGATGGACGCATTCGGCGCGTTCCCCGTCGAGCGCGGCACCGGTGACGGCTCCGCGATGTCGCGTGCCGCTTCGCTGCTCCACGGCGGCGAGGTGCTCGGAATCTTCCCCCAGGGGACGTCCAAACAGCACGCGAGCCGCCCCTTCCACCGCGGTGCCGCCCGGCTCGCGCTCGCGACCGGCGCGCCGATCGTGCCCGTGCGCCTCGAGGGGACGCGCGGCTTCCCGCGCCCGGGCCGCCGGCACGCAGCGATCCACGTCGGCGAGCCGATCCTCGTCGAGCCCGCGAAGCCCACCGTCGCGGCGGCCCGCGACCTGACCGTCCGGATCGAGCACGCGATCGCCGGGGCCACATGATCGACCATCGCTGGCAGCTCTGGCTGCTCGGCTGGGCGCTCGCTGCGCTTCTCCTCGGCCTCCTCTACCTCTACCAGCGCCGCACGAACGACGCGACTCTCGTCGACGCCGGTTGGGCGGGCAGCCTCGTCCTGCTCGCCGGGTTGACCGCGCTCCTCGGGCCGGGAGAGCTCGAGCACCGCCTGCTGATCCTCGCCCTTGCCGGGATCGAGAACGCGCGGATCGCCTCGCTCGTCCGCGGCCGGCTGGGCAAAGGGGAGGACACGCGCTACCAGGAGCTCCGCCGCCGCTGGCGAGAGCGCGGCCGCGAGCAGCTCACCTTCGCGATCTTCTTCCAGGCGCAGGCGCTCGTCGCCGCCGCGCTCGCGATCCCGTTCGTGCTCGTCGCGTTCAACCGGGGCGACGGGCTCTCGTGGCTGGAGTGGGCCGGGGCGGCACTCTGGCTCCTCGCGGCGCCGCTCGAGGCGCTCTCCGACCGGCAGCTGAAGCAGTTCAAGGACGACCCCGCGAACAGGGGCAAGACGATGCGCTCCGGCCTCTGGCGCTACTCCCGCCATCCCAACTACTTCTTCCAGTGGCTGACGTGGGTCGCCTACGCGCTCGTCGCGCTCGCCGCCCCCTGGGGCTGGATCGGTCTCTTCGCGCCCGCGTTCATCCTCTATCTGATCCTCTTCGTCACCGGGGTCAAGCCCGCGGAGGAGCAGGCGCTCCGGAGCCGCGGCGACGACTTCCGCCGCTACCAGGACGAGACGAGCGTCTTCGTGCCATGGCTCCCCTCGCGGATCGGCTGATCGAGTCCGGGCGCGTCCCGGACCCGCTGCTCCGCCTGGGGATCCGCGCGAACCTCGCGACCCGGCTCGCCCGCGAGCGCCGCAAGGGGCCGAACGCGAACCGCGACTTCATCGAGCAGCTCCGGCGCGCGCCCGTGGCCGAGCAGGTCGAGGCGGCGAACGAGCAGCACTACGAGCTGCCGGCGGCTTTCTTCGAGCTGGTACTCGGGCCCCGGCTCAAGTACAGCTCGTGCGTCTGGGAGCCCGGCGACACGCTCGGCGCGGCCGAGGAGCGGATGCTCGCGCTGACCTGCGAGCGCGCCCGCGTCGAGGACGGGATGACCCTGCTCGACCTCGGCTGCGGCTGGGGCTCGCTCAGCCTCTGGCTTGCCGAGCGCTATCCCAACTCGGAGATCGTGGGCGTCTCCAACTCGCGGGTGCAGCGAGAGTTCCTCGAGCCGCGCGCCCCCGCGAACCTCGAGATCGTGACCGCGGACGTGAACGATTGGGAGCCCGGCCGCCGCTTCGACCGCGTCCTCTCCGTCGAGATGCTCGAGCACGCGCGGAACTACGAGGAGCTGTTCCGGCGGATCGCGTCCTGGCTCGAGCCCGGCGGCCTCTTCTTCGCCCACGTCTTCAGCCATCGAGTCCACGCCTACCCGTACGCCGAGGGCTGGATGGCGCGGCGGTTCTTCACCGCCGGGACGATGCCCTCGGACGACCTCTTCCTCCACTTCGCCCGCGACCTCGCCGTCGTCGACCACTTGCGCGTCGGCGGTGAGCACTACTCCCGGACTGCCGAGGCGTGGCTGCAGCGGCTGGACGGGAACCGCGAAGCGGTGCTGGCGGTGCTCGCCGACGCGTACGGGCCGGAGCGGGCCGAGGCGTGGCTCGCGAACTGGCGCGTCTTCTTCCTCGCCTGCGCCGAGCTCTGGGGCTATCGGGGCGGCCGCGAGTGGCTCGTCTCGCACTACCTGTTCGAGCCCCGCCCGCCGCGCTAGCGCTCGAGCTTTTCGGTGGCGCTGATGCGCGCCCCGCTCCGGAGCAAGCCACGCCTGTGTAACGATCCGGCAGTGGAGCGCGCGTTCGACGTCGTGGTGCTGGGCGCCGGCCCTGCCGGGGAGGTCCTCGCCGGGCGGCTCGGGGAGGCTGGGCGCTCCGTCGCGCTCGTCGAGGCCGAGCTCGTCGGCGGGGAGTGCTCCTACTGGGCCTGCATGCCCTCGAAGGCGCTGCTCCGCCCGGGCGAGCTGCTCGCCGAGGTGGAGCGGGTGCCCGGCGTCGAGGCGGACGGGATCGACGCCGAGGCCGTGCTGGAGCGGCGCGACGAGGTGATCCACGACCTCGACGACTCGGACCAGCTGCCGTGGCTCGAGGAACGCGGGGTGGAGCTGGTGCGCGGGTTCGGACGGCTGGACGGGGAACGGCGGGTCGCGGTCGGAGGCGACGTCCTCGTCGCCGGCACGGCGGTCGTGGTCGCGACCGGGAGCGGCGCAGCGATGCCCCCGATCCCGGGGCTCGCGGAGGCGGGCGCATGGACGAACCGGGAGGCGACGATCGCGAAGGAGGTGCCGGAGCGGCTCGTGATTCTCGGCGGCGGCGTCGTGGGGGTCGAGCTCGCCCAGGCGTGGGGCTCACTGGGCTCGACCGTGACGGTGATCGAGGGCCTGCCGCGGCTGATCGCGCGGGAGGAGCCGTTCGCCTCCGAGCAGGTCGAGACGGGGCTGCGCGAGCTCGGGGTGGACGTGCGGACGGGCGTGAAGGCGGTGCGGATCGGCCGGCTCGAGAGCGGGGACGTCGAGGTCGAGCTCGAGGACGGGGCCACGGTGCAAGGCTCTGAGCTCCTCGTCGCCGTCGGCCGGAAGCCCGCGACCACCGGCATCGGGCTCGACTCCGTCGGCCTCGAGGAAGGGAAGTACGTCGAGGTGGACGAGCGCCTGCGCTCGGTGGCGCACGATTGGCTCTACGCAATTGGCGACGTGAACGGCCGGGTGCTGTTGACGCACATGGGCAAGTACCAGGCGCGGCTCGCGGCGGACGCGATCCTGGGCAAGGAGGTGCGGCTGCGCTCGGACGGGGCCGGCTCGCCGCGCGTGATCTTCACCGACCCGCAGGTTGCGGCGGTCGGGCTGACCCTCGAGGGCGCCCGCGACGCCGGCCTGAACGTGCGGGAGGTGGACGTCGGCACCGGGGCGAACGCGGGCGGAAGCTTCGTCGGCAAGGGCGCGGAGGGGACGGCGCGGATCGTCGTCGATGAGGACAGGAGCGTCGTGGTGGGTGCGACGATCACAGGCCCGGAGGTGGCGGAGTTCCTCCATGCGGCGACGATCGCCGTGGTCGCGGAGGTGCCGTTGGAGACGCTCTGGCACGCCGTTCCGGCCTTCCCGACGCGCAGCGAGCTCTGGCTGCGCCTGCTCGAGACGTACGGGCTTTAAGGGACGTGTCCGAGGGACAGTCCCTCGGACACGTCCCGGCAAGGCACCATGTCCGGGTGGCGTCGATCGACGAGCTGCTCGGAAGCGTCTTCGGCGACGCGTCGCTGACCCGGGCTGTCCTCTCGAAGCCGCGCTCGCGTGAGCTGCCGGCGAAGGTGACGGTGGAGGCGGTCGAGCTGCGCGGGGAGACCGCCTACCGGTTCACCAGCCAGCTCGCCGACCGGGCGCTGCACGAGAACCTCGAGCCGGACGCGGCGCGGGAACGAGTCGCCTCCCTGCTCGGGGACTACGGCCAGGGCCTGCTCCAGAGCCCCGAGGCGGACTGGCAGATCCTGGGCGAGAAGGTGCTGCGCCGGCCCGCCAGCCGGGCCCGGCCCGCCGGGCGCGGCCATGACCGGCGCAAGCGGCATCTGCTCGAGGAGGGGACTCCGGTGCCGTTCCTCGTCGAGCTCGGTGTGATGACCCCCGACGGCCGGGTCCGGAAGAGCCGCTACGACAAGTTCCGCCAGGTCAACCGCTTTCTCGAGCTGGTCGATGACGTCGTTCCCTCGCTGCGAGCGACGGGGCCGCTCCGGATCGTCGACTTCGGCTGCGGCAAGTCGTATCTCACCTTCGCGCTCCACCATCTCCTGACCGTGCTGCGCGGGCGCGAGGTCGAGCTCGTCGGCCTCGATCTCAAGGACGACGTGATCGCCGCCTGCTCCGACCTCGCCAACCGCTCGGGCGCCGCAGGCCTGCGCTTCGAGCGGGGCGAGATCGCCGGCTATGCGGCGGCGGGGAAGGTCGACCTCGTCGTCAGCCTCCACGCCTGCGACACCGCGACCGACGAGGCGCTCGCGCAGGCAGTGCGCTGGGACGCGTCCGCCATCCTCGCCGTCCCCTGCTGTCACAAGGAGGCGTACGGCCAGATCGGCAACGAGCTCCTCCGCCCGCTGCTCCGGCACGGGCTCGCGAAGGAACGCTTCGCCTCGCTCGCGACGGACTCGCTCCGGGCCCAGCTGCTCGAGCTGGCCGGGTACCGGACGCAGCTCGTCGAGTTCGTCGAGCTCGAGCACACGCCCAAGAACATCCTGATCCGAGCGGTGAGGGGACGCGCGGCAGGGCCGGGCGCGCGCGAGTCGTACGAGCAGCTACGCGATGCCCTGGGGCTCGCACCGACTCTTGAGCGGCTGCTCGCCTAGGAGACCGAGGTCGCGAGCGCAGACTCGACGGAGTCGTGCACGGAAAGATGCTGGTCGAGTCCCGAGATCTGGAGAGCGCGATGCGTCTCGCGGCCGGGGGACGCGAGCAGGAACGAGCGGGGGTTGTTGAGCTTCGTCCGAGCCTCGATCAGGACGCCGAGCGCGGTCGAGTCGACGAAGTCGACGTCGCCCAGGTCGATCACGAGCCGCTCCGGCTGCTCCGAGGTCAGCTGGAGCAGGGCCGAGCGCACTTCGGGCGCGTTGTAGAGGTCGAGCTCACCCACGAGCTTGACGATCACCGCGCCGTCGCGGCGGTCGATCGCGCCGACCGGATGCTCGTTGAGACGACTCTCCTCGGCCACTCGACAAAGCATAGTCATCTGGACAAGCCCGGGACACGCGAGCGGCCGCTAGCGTCCCGGCATGACGACCGTGGCGATCACCGGAGGGGCCGGCTTCCTGGGGCTGCACCTGGCCCGCCGTCTCCTCGCCGAGGGGCGGGCCGTGCGCACGCTCGACGTCCAGCCGCTGGACGACGAGGGGCTGGAGCGGGCCGTTGAGGAGGTGCGCGGCGACGTCCGGGATCCTGCGGCGGTGGCGCGTCTCGTCGCCGGGGCCGACGTCGTCGTCCACTCCGCGGCCGCGCTGCCGATCCAGGCGTCGCGCGAGTCGATCTTCGCCGTCAACGTCGACGGCACCGCGAACGTGCTCACGGCGGCGCTCGAGGCGGGCGTCCCCCGCGTCGTCTTCATCTCGTCGACCGCGGTCTACGGCGTGCCTGAGCGGCATCCGATCGTCGAGACCGATCCGCTCGTCGGGGTCGGCTGGTAT
>JBBQHQ010000064.1:0-13548 GCA_038324115.1 Gaiellales bacterium | reverse complement strand
CGAGCGCGCTCAGCCCGAGCCAGAGCGCGAGCCCGATGAACCCGAGCAGGAGCAGCCCCGCGAGCGCGCGCCGCACGAGCAGCGACGTCCGCGGCGGGCGGGGGCGCACCGGCGGGCCGGCGCGCGGCGGGATCACGCCCGGCCGGTCGACCATGCCAGGTACGTCTCGAGGAGGTGGGCGGCGGCGCGCGCGTCCTCCGGGGCCTTGCCGCCGTCGCGGGCGGCGAGCGCCGTCGTGAACCGCTCGTCGAAGCGCTCGACGGGGACGTCGACGGACGACTCCAGCTGCGCCACGAAGCGGTCGGTCTCCTCCGCCTGCTCTCCCGCGGCGCCGCGGAGGGTCAGCGGCAGGCCGACGACGATCCGCTCCGGCGCCTCTGCCGCCACGAGCCGGACCAGCTCCTGGAGCCCCGCCTTCCCGGCGGCGCGCTCGACCACCGCAAGCGGACGCGCGAGCGTGCCCGTCGCGTCGGAGACGGCGACACCGGTCCGCGCGGAACCGTAATCGAGGGCCATGACTTTCATTACGCCAGCGCCGCGAGAATCAAACGCTCGGCCGTGGCGAGCGCCTCGGGGAGCTTGGCGGCGTCCTTGCCGCCCGCTCGAGCCATTGTCGGCCGTCCCCCGCCGCTGCCGCCCATCACCGCTGCCGCCTCGCGGACGACGTTGCCTGCGTGGACGCCACGTCCCTCGAGCGACTTGTCGAGATTGACGACTATCTGGGCGGTCCCGTTCGCGCGCGACCCGACGATGACGGCGGCCGGGGCGTGCTGCTGCTTGAGGCGGTCGGAGACGTCGAGCGGGTCACCGGTGGAGACCTCGACGACGAGCACCTCGACGCCGCTGCTCGTGGTCTGGCGGGTGATCGAGAAGTCGTCCGCGGCGGTGGCCTGCGGCTTCGCTGTCTTCGTTGCCTTGCGGGCCTGTTCGAGCTCGGCGCGGAGCGTCTCAGCCTCGGCGGCCCGCGCGCGCAGGAGCGAGTACGCCTCGCCCGAGGTCACGGCCTCGATCCGCCGCGCGCCGGAGCCGACCGAGCCCTCGGAGACGATCACGACGGGGCCGATCTCGGCGGTCGAGCGGACGTGGGTGCCGCCGCAGAGCTCGCGGGAGAACCCGTCCACGTCGACGACCCGGACGATCTCGCCGTACTTCTCGCCGAAGAGCATCTGGGCGCCGAGGGCGCGCGCCTCGTCGATCGGCGTCTCGTAGACCCGCACCGGCAGGTTCCGGAAGACCTGCTCGTTGACGATCCGCTCGACCTCCTCCCGCTGCTCGGACGTGAGCGCGCTGTCGTGCGTGAAGTCGAACCGCAGCTTGTCCGGGCGCACCGCCGAGCCGGCCTGGCGGACGTGGTCGCCGAGCACCTGCCGCAGCGCCTCATGGAGGAGGTGCGTAGCCGTGTGGTTCGCCATCGTCGGGAACCGCGTCGCCCACGGCACGATCGCCTTCACACGGTCGCCCGCGGCGAACCCGTCGCCCTCGAAGACGAGCACCTGGTCGTCGCCGAACCGGTGCGCCTCGCGCAGCTCGGCCCGCGCGCCCGTCTCGTCGTGGACGAGCTCGCCGGCGTCGGTGACCTGGCCGCCGCCGGCCGGGTAGAAGGGGGAGCGCTCGAGCTTCGCCTCGAAGCGGCCGTCGCCGAGGTCGTTCAGCGCCGTGATCGCCGTCAGCACCTCGGTCTGCTCGTAGCCGACGAAGTCCGAGATCGGACCACCAAGCGTTCCAACGACTCGAACGTCGCGTGAAGTAGAGGCGCGGGAGATCTCGCGGTGCTCCTCCATCAGCGCCCGGAAGCCGTCTGCATCGACAGGGATCCCGCGCTCGAGCGCGAGCTCGCTCGTCAGCTCGAACGGGAAGCCGTAGGTCGCCGTCAGGTCGAACGCCTCCTTGCCGGTGATCGTGCCCCGCGCGGCGATCTCCTCGAAGAGCTTGCTGCCGCGCTCGAGCGTCTCGTTGAACCGCTCCTCCTCGGCGCGGAGCACGTCGCGGATCCGCTCCCGGCTCTCAACGAGCTCCGGATAGGCCGAGCCCATCTGGTCGACCACGACGTCGCTGAGCCGCCAGAGCTCGTCCAGCCCGATCGTGCGGGCCTGGTGGACGGCGCGGCGGATGATCCGGCGGAGGACGTAGCCGCGGCCCTCGTTCGAGGGCGTGACGCCGTCGCCGACGAGAAACGTCATCCCGCGGCCATGGTCGGCGAGCACACGGTGCGCCTTCGTGGCCGCCTCGGAGTCGCCGAACGCGACGCCGCTCTCGGCCGCGACCCACGCCATGATCGACTGGTAGCCGTCGGTCTCGTAGACCGAGCGGTTCGGCACGTCCTGGACGATCGCGGAGAGGCGCTCGAGCCCCATCCCGGTGTCGATGTTCTGCTCGGGGAGAGGCGTCAGCGTCCCGTCGGGGTGCTGCTGGTACTCCATGAAGACGAGGTTCCAGAACTCCAGGAAGCGGTCGCAGCGCGGGCAGGCGGGCGCGCAGGTGGGGTCGCCGCAGCCGTGCTCGGGGCCCCAGTCCCAGTAGATCTCGGAGTCGGGGCCGCACGGCCCGGGGCCGCCGACCGACCAGAAGTTCTCGCTGCTCGGAAGCGCCACGATTCGCTCGGGCGGCATCCCGGCAGCCTCCCATTCGCGGATCGCGACCTCGTCGGGGCCGAGCTTGAAGTTGGGGTCGCCCGCATGGACGGTGACCCAGATCCGCTCCCAGTCGAGCTCGAGCCGCTCGAGCATGAACTCCTTCGCCAGCTCGACCGCGCCCCCCTTGAAGTACTGGCCGAACGAGAAGTTGCCGAGCATCTCGAAGAAGGTGAGATGGTGGCCGTCACGCCCGACCTCGTCGATGTCCGGTGTGCGGAAGCACTTCTGCGAGGTGCAGGTGAGCGGCGCCGGCGGCTCCTCGTGGCCGAGGAAGAACGGCATCTGCGGCTGCATCCCGGCCGTCGTCAGCAGGGTCGAGGTGTCGCCTTCCCGCGGAACGAGCGGCCATGAAGGCAGGCGCGCGTGGCCTTTCTCGGCCATGAAGGCGAGGAAGCCCTCGCGCAGCTCTGCGGACGTCTTCACGCCGGGATTGTAGGGACGGCTACCGCCCGCGGGCCCGACGCGTCAGGAAGTGGCGCGTTCGTGCTCGAGCGCGTCGTCGTCCATGATCGGCTCGCCGTACACGTCGACATCGGCGCCGATCTCCTCGCGGATCTTCTCCAGGGCGCGGCGGATCAGCCGCGAGACGTGCATCTGCGAGATCCCGACCTGCTGGGCGATCTGGGACTGCGTCAGCCCGTCGAAGAAGCGAAGGTGCAGGATCTTGCGCTCCCGCTCGTCGAGCGCGCGGAAGCCGGGTGCGAGCACGGCCCGGTCCTCCGAGACCGAGTACTGGTGCTCCTCGGTGCCGAGCGACTCCAGCGGGTCGAGCTCGCCGTCCTCGTCGGAGCCGCCGGCGGAGAGCGAGAGCGACGTGTAGGCGCGGCCGGACTCGAGCGCCTCGAGCACCGCCTCCTCCTCGACCCCTGCAGCCTTGGCGAGCTCGGGGATCGTGGGAGAGCGGCCCTCCTGCACGGTGAGCTGCTCGATCAGCTTCGAGAGCTGGACGTTCAGCTCCTGGAGCCCGCGGGGGACGCGCACGGCCCAGCCCTTGTCGCGGAAGTGACGCTTGATCTCGCCGATGATGTTCGGCGTCGCGTAGGTCGTCAGCTCGACGCCGCGCTCGAGGTCAAAGCGATCGATTGCCTTGATCAGGTCGATGCAGCCGATCTGGACGAGATCCTCGAGTTGCTCGCCGCGGTAGCTGTAGCGACGGGCGAGCGAGCGGACGAGCGAGAGGTACTGCTCGATCAGCTGCTCGCGGGCAGCGAGGTCGCCGTGCTCGTGGTAGCGGCGGAGCAGGATCTTGTCGGACTCGCGCGGCATCAGGCCGGCTCCGCCGCGGTCGCGAAGGTCTTGCGCAGCCCCACCCACGTCCCGTCGGCGCGCTCCTCCAGGGAGACCTCGTCCACGACGGTGTCGAGCAGGCGGCGCAGCCCGAGCGTCTCACCCACCTCCGCCTGCAGCTCGACGATCGAGGCGGCGCTGAACGGGCCGACGTCGGCCTCGACGGTGCCCTCGTCGATCCGGAGCGCGATCGTGATCTCTTCCTCGCTGTCCTCGTGCTCGAGCAGCGTCTCGAACGCGAGCTGGAGGTCGTCGAGGACGTCGAGCGTGAGGTCGTGACGAGCGGCGACGCCGCCGACCACGAGCCCGGCGACCGCGCCGAATCCTCGCTCGCGCGGCAGGGCGACCCGGATCTCGTCCATCAGGCCCCTCCGTCTCCGCCGGCGTGCTGCAGCTCCTCTTCGAGGTCGCGCTCGCGGCGCGCGGCGGCATCCTTGCCGACGCGGACCGCGGCACCGAAATCGTGATCGGCCTTGAACGCGGAGACGCCGTGCGTGAGACCGGTGGCGAGGCCGGAGAGCTTCTGCACCGGCTTCGCGATCGCCATGCTGACCGCGCGGACGGCCGTATCCGCGCTGTCCGCCATGTCCACTGCGCTGTCCGTCACCCGATCCACCTTGTCCAGCTGCCCGTTGACCTTGTCGACGCTGACCCCGACCTTGTTGATCACCGGCAGGAGCTCGCGCTCGGTTCCTCTGATCAACAAGGAAAGGCGGGTAAAGGTTCCGCCAAGGCGCCAGAACATGAAGCCGAGGCCGAGCCCGACCGCGAGCAGGAAGATCGCGAGCGCATACCGGGCGACTTCCCCTGCGCTGAGAGCTACGAGCGACACGAACATGAATCCTAGTTACGTCTCACGGACGGCACCACGACACCCGCTCCGACGACTGCGCCCTCGTCGTCGTAGAGCGCGGCCACCTGGCCGGCGGCCACGGCCGAGACGGGACGCTCGAGCTCGAGGCGGAAGCCGGTCTCGGTCGGGACCACGCGCGCCGGGACGGCGGGTGAGCGGTAGCGCAGCTTGGCCTCGGCACGCTCGACGGGGACGTGCAGGCGGCCACGCACCTCGACCTCCGTCGAGAGGAGCGACGCTCGGGGGCCAACAACGAGCGTATTCGTTGCCGCGTCGGTGCGGAGGGCGTAGAGCGGTTCCGGAGCGGCGACGCCGATCCCGCGGCGCTGGCCCGGCGTGTAGCGCCAGAAGCCCTCGTGCCGGCCGAGCTCGTTGCCTTCCTCGTCGAGGATCGGGCCCGGCGCGGGGACGGCGCCCTGCCGCTCCAGGAAGGCGCGGTAGTCGTCGCCGGCGAGGAAGCACGCTTCCTGGCTCTCGCGCCGCTCCGCGACGGCGAGGCCCGCCCCGGCGGCCTCCGCCCGCGTGGCGGCCTTGTCCTGGTCGCCGAGCGGGAAGTCGACGAGCGCCAGGTCTGCCGGGTCGATCGGCGCGAGCATGTAGGACTGGTCCTTCTGTGGGTCGTCGGCTCGGGCGAGCAGCCGCATCCCGTCGCGCTCAACGATCCGCGCGTAGTGGCCCGTCCAGAGGCGGGCGGCGCCGGCGCGGGCCGCGAACGCAAGCAGCTCGCCGAAGCGGAAGCTGCCGTTGCAGCGTCCGCACGGGTTCGGTGTCTCACCGCGGGCGTAGGCAGCGACGAACGGCTCCACGACCGCGCGGCGAAAGCCCTCGCGGAGGTCGAGCGTGACGTGTGGGAGCCCGAGCGCGTGGCAGGTCTCGCGCGCGGCGATCACGGCGGCAGGCGAGCAGCACGCGCGCTCGGTGTCGGGGCCGGCCGGGTCGAGCCAGAGCCGGAGCGTTACCCCGATCGCCTCCGGGCCCGCCCGCAGGAGCGCGACGGCGCTGTCCACGCCTCCGCTCATCGCGACGGCGATTCTTCCGGGCGAAGCGGGAGCGGTAAAGGTCTGCGCGAGCGCGTTCGCGAGCGCATCCGCGGCGAGCGTCTCCCCCGGCACGGCGGCGGCCTCGAGCAGCGTCAGCCCCTCGAGCGGCCGCGCCAGCCCGGGCGCGTCGGCGGAGACGATCCGGTCGCCCTCCACGCTCAGGCGGACGAGCGCGAACTCGTCGCCGCGCGCCGAGTCTCCGAGGATCTCCTGCATCGACCCAGCCTACCGAGGCCTACGAGCCAGGCCGTGGCGCGAATTCACCGACGCTTGCGACCGAGCGGGAGCGAAGCGACCCTTTAGGGGTCTTAGCGCGACCGGAATCTGCTCAGCAGATTGCGGTCTTGCGCAAACGAGAGGAGCGAAGCGACCCTTCAGGAGGTCTTAGCGCGAAGGAGGATCCGCGTGAGCGGATCCTCCTTCTTGCGCAATAAACAAGCCCCACCCTGCCGATGTTCCTCGCGCCGATGCGAACCTGGTTTAACCAGGTGGGTGCCGTGCCGGACGTCGACGGGTGAGGTCTATTCCGAACCCAGGCTCCCTTTACGTGATCCTTGGTTCACGTTGGAACGCGAGGCCACGCACAGGGTCGAGCACCTGCAGTGTAGCCCGCTACCGGGTGGCGAAGCGCCAGCGGATCTCTTGCGTGCCGGCGATCCCGAGCCGTTGGGCGAGCGTGTCGGTCAGCTCGAACTGCCGTCCGGGCTTGCTCATCCTGTTGTCGATCACCTCGGTCAGCACCTCGGTGCCGCCGTAGGAGAGATAGATCTTGGCGCCGCAGGGGAGCACGGGGTGGCTGACGCCGAGCGAGCGGCCGGTGAGGATCTTCCGGCACGTCGTGCGCGTCCCCGGCTCGGCGGCCCCGCGCGACCCGGCGAGGGCCGTGTACCAGCCTCCGTCGAGCGCCGGCACGGCCCTGGGGCCGGTGTCCTGCGCGACCCGGTCGTTGCCGGTCGAGGCGAGCGCGAGCGCGCCGAGGGCGGCCACGAGCGCAACTGCAGCGAGCGCGACGGCCCGCTGGAGGACTGAGACGCTCACCGAACGCTGCCGGCGAGGAGCTCGCCGAACGACTCGCGGACGAGCGAGTCGAAGTCGGTCGGGAGCAGCCCGTCGGGCGAGGCGAAGTCACGGAGGTAGACGAGCAGGAACGAACGTTCCTCGGCCCGGACGGGATCGTCGCCCGCGATCTCGCGGGAGAGCCGCTCGAGCTCCCAGACGTTCCAGGCGCGCGGCTCGCCCGAGAGCGGCAGCGTGAAGACGCGCTGCGGCTCTGGCTCTGGCTCTGGCTCTGGCTCGGGCTCGGGCTCGGGCTCGGGCTCGGGCTCGGGCTCGGGTTCCGGCTCCGGGACGGCGCGCAGCGCGACCGGCTCTGCTGCAGGCTCTGCTGCCGGCTGGGGCTCGGGCGCCTCCGGCTCCTCGAGCTCCTCGAGCGCCTCGAGCGCCTCGAGCTCCTCGTCAGGGGACTCCTCCTCAGGCACGACGGCGGCCGGACCGAGCGGACTTTGTGTTGAATCAACACTTTCTCCCTCGCCGGCGTCGGCGTCGGGAACCGCGGCGACGAGGGACTGCGACGCCAGATCCGGCTCGGCGAGCGGGGTCTCGGGCTGCTCGGGCTCGGGCTGCTCGGGCTCGAGCTCGGGCTCCTCCGGCGGAACCTCGGCGAGAGGAGTTTGTGTTGATTCAACACGAAGTTCCTCGAGCGTCTCGGGTTCCGGCTGATCAGGTGCCTGCGTCGGGTCGGGCTCGACCGGCTGGAGCGGGCGCGCGGCGCCGGGCGTCGCGTGGCGGGTGTCGTCCCAACTGACGTCGAGCGCGTCGCCCTCGGAGGCCGCGATCGCGGTCAGAACGTCGGTCGGGATCCCGGCCGGACCGAGCGCGACGACGTCGCCCGGAAGCGGGTCGACGGCCGGCGCAGCGGCGCCGGCGGGCGCGGAGCGCGAGAGGGCCCACTCGAACGCGACGACGGCGAGGTAGGCGACCGCCATCACGCCCACGATCGCCAGCCAGCTCAGGTTCTGCCAGCCCGCCACCGCGGCGACGGCGACGAGGAAGATCATCTCGACCGCGAGACGCGGCCACGTCCGGCGCAGCACGCGCGCGACCTACTGCTCGGACTCGGGCTCCGAGCCCCCGTGGCCGTCAGGCTCGTGCTCTGCAGGCCCTTCGTGGCTCTCTGCCGCATCGTGATCCTCGGGCGCCTCATTCTCGGGCGACTCGACATTCTCGGGCGACTCGACCACCGGCTGCTCGGGCACGTCCGCGACGGGCGGACCCGTGACGGGCGGAGCCGACATCGGCGGAGCGGACGCCGGGGGCTCGGACGGCGCGGCGAAGGCCGAGGCCGGGCGCTGAGGCGCCGTGGTGCCGGCCCGGACGTTGTCGCTCTCGTTCGCGTCCATGATCGCGTCGATCACGCGGGACATGTGGGGCTCGCCGAGGCCGGCCGCGGTCAGCAGCTGCTCGGCGCCCTTCTGGGCGCGCGCCATCACGGCGGCGGCCTGCGCGCGGGCCCACTCGAGCGTCTGCTCGACCTCGGCCCGGGCGGAGTTGGTCAGCTCGGTCGCCTGGTGGCGGGACTGCTCGAGGAGACGGGTGCCCCTGGTCTCGGACTCACGCAGCTCGCGCGTCGCGTCGGCGTTCGCCTTCGCGAGCAGCTCGCGCGCCTCGGTCTTGGCGGCGTTCACGATCTCGGCGCGCTGGCGCTCGGACTCGCCGCGGTAGCGCTCGACCTCGGCCTCGCGCTCGTGGAGCTCGCGCTGCTTCTCGCGCACCTCCTCCTCGGTCCGCTGGAGCTGGGAGGCGGAGGCGGACTGGGCGTCGCGCTCGAGCACGTCGGCGAACTCGGCCGCAGCGCGGATCAGGTGGAGCGCGTCCATGCGGACGGCGTGGCCGGTCGGCTCGACGTTCGACGTCGTGCGTGCGGCCTGGAGCACGCGCAGCTGTGCCTGGAGCTGGGTCGTGTGGCGCCGGAACGCGTCGAACGCCTCGCGGACGCCCTGCTCGTCGAAGCCCTCGCCCGAGCGGCGGAGCTGGTCGACCGTTGGCAGTGCTGTCAACGCGCCTGCGGCGGAGGGACGCTCTGTTTCACCTGACGACATCTTCTGCTCCGGTTCGTGTGCACGCCGAGACCCGGCGTGAAGGGAAAGTATGCCTCGTGTATCGGCCGTTGGCGGGAAATTCTTACGACGGCGGTACTGCGAGCCGTATTCCGAGCTCGCGCAGCTGTTCCTCCGTCACGTCGGACGGGGCCCCGCTCATCGGATCGACGCCCGCCTGGTTCTTGGGGAAGGCGATCACGTCCCGAAGATTCGGCTCGCCGGCGAGCACCATCGTCATCCGATCGATCCCCAGCGCGATCCCGCCATGTGGGGGCGCGCCCATCGCGAGCGCGTCGAGGAGGAAGCCGAACTTCGACCGCTGCTCCTCGGTGCTCAGCGCCAGCAGGCCGAACACCTCGGCCTGCAGGTCGGGCTCGTGGATCCGGAAGCTGCCGCCGCCGAGCTCGTTCCCGTTCACGATCAGGTCGTAGGCCTCGGCAAGCGCCTTGCCAGGCTCCTCGGAGATCTGCGGGCGCCACTCGTCGGTCGGGCGCGTGAACGGATGGTGGACGGCGGTCCAGCGGCTCTCCTCGTCGTCGCGCTCGAACATCGGAAAGTCGTAGATCCAGAGGAAGGTGAACGCGCTCTCGTCGATCAGGCCCAGCTCGCGACCCAGCTGGAGCCGAAGCGCGCCGAGAACACGCGAGGTCGCATCGTGCCGGTCGGCCGCGAAGAGCAGCGTCTCCCCGTCCTTGCCGTCAAGCGCGGCCAGCTCGGCCTCGGAGAGGAACTTGGCGATCGGCGAGCGCACCTCGCCGCCGTCGAAGACGAGGTAGGCGAGCCCCTTCGCCCCCCATTCCTTCGCGACCTCCTCCAGCTTCGCGAGCTCGCCGCGGCTGAAGGCCTTCGGGACGCGGAGGAAGCGGACGGCCTCGGCGCCGGCGAAGACGCCGAACTCGGAGCCACGGGTCGCCTCGGTCGCATCCTCGATCTCCAGGCCGAAACGGGTGTCCGGCTTGTCCGAGCCGAACCGCCGGTCGGCCTCCTCGTAGGTCATCCGCTCGAAGCTCGCGGGGATCTCGATCCCGAGGCAGTCCTGCCAGATGCGACCGAACATCTTCTCCATCAGCGCGAAGAGGAACTCCCGGTCGGGGAAGCTCATCTCGACGTCCAGTTGGGTCAGCTCCTGGACGCGGTCGGCGCGGAGATCCTCATCCCGGAAGCAGATCGCGATCTGGTAGTAGCGGTCGAAGCCGGCGACCATCGTCAGCTGCTTGAGGATCTGCGGGCTCTGCGGGAGCGCGTAGAAGCGCCCGGGCTGGAGCCGCGCCGGGACGATGAAGTCGCGCGCGCCCTCCGGGGTCGGCTTGAAGAGGATCGGCGTCTGGATGTCCAGGAAGCCGGCCTCCTCCATCGTCCGCCGGATGATCCCGACCATCTGTGCGCGCAGGCCGATGTTGCGCTGGAGCTTGTCGCGCCGGAGGTCGAGCCAGCGATAGCGGAGCCGGAGGGTCTCGTCCACGTTCTCCTCGTCGAGCTGGAACGGGAGCGGCGTCGAGCGGCTGACGATCTCGAGCGTCTCCACCTTCAGCTCGACCTCGCCGGTCGGCATGTTCGGGTTGACGGTCTCGGACGCGCGGGCGACGAGCTCGCCCTCGGCGCGGAGCACGAACTCGTTCCGGATCCCGTGCGCGAGCTCGGCCGCCTCGGGCGCGGTCTCCGGGTTGAGCACGAGCTGCGTGACGCCGGTCCGGTCGCGCAGGTCGATGAAGACGAGGCCGCCGTGGTCGCGGCGCCGCGCGACCCAGCCGGAGAGGGTCACGCGCTCGCCGACAAGCGCCGCGGTGGGCTCGCCGCACATGTGGGTGCGCCAGGTGGTCACGAGGTCAGTCTGGCGAAAACGTCCGCATGGGCGAGCGGTTCGTCCGCAGCGCCGCGGCGGCGCAGGGTCGCGCCCTCGGCCCCGACGATCACCGTCGTGGCGGCGCCCGTCCTCCCCGCCTGCGTCAGCTGGCCCTTGAGCGAACGGCCGGCGTAGTCGGTATCGGTCGCGAGCCCCGCCTCGCGAAGACGCTGGACGAGCGCGAGCGCGACGGTACGGGGCGCGTCCGGCTCCACCGCGACGAAAACGTCGAGCGCGGGCGCCTCCACGGTCACCCCCGCGTCCTCGAGCGCGAGCACGAGCCGCTCCAGGCCGGCGCCGAAGCCGACGGCGGGGGTCGGCGGGCCGCCGATCTCCTCGATCAGGCCGTCGTAGCGGCCGCCACCCGAGATCGTCGAGTTGGCACCGTCCATCGGCCCCACGAACTCCCAGGTCGTCCGCGTGTAGTAGTCGAGGCCGCGCACGAGCGTCGGCACGAGGGTGTAGGAGACGCCGAGCTCGTCGAGGAGGGCGCGCACCTGCGCGAAGTGCTCCACGCAGGCCGCGCAGAGCGAGTCGCCGATCGTCGGGGCGTCCGCAAGCAGCTCCTGGACGGCCGGCGGCTTCGCGGCGAGGTTGTCGAGCGCCCGCAGCGGGCTGACCGCGAGCTTGGCCCGCGTGTCAGCGTCGAGCTCCTCCTCCCGCTCGCCGAGCCACGAGCGGAGACCCTCGACGTAGGCGGGCCGGCAGGCGGCGTCGCCGATCGAGTTCAGCTGCAGCTCGTAGTCCGAGACGCCGAGGTTGCGGAGAAGCGTGTCGTAGAGGTGGATCACCTCGGCGTCGAGCGCCGGGTCGTCGGAGCCGATCGCCTCGACCGAGAGCTGCCAGTGCTCCCGGTAGCGGCCTTTGCCGGGGCGGCCGTACCGATACATCGGCGCGATCGTGAAGAGCTTCTGCGGCTGCGGCTCCTGCTGGAGGCCGTTCGAGAGGTACGCCCTGCAGATCGGCGCGGTGCCCTCGGGCCGCAGCGTCAGGGAGCGATCGCTCCGGTCGGTGAAGGTGTACATCTCCTTCTGGACGACGTCCGAGCCCTGCCCCGACGTCCGCTGGAAGAGGTCGGTGTCCTCGAAGACCGGCGTTTGGATCCGCCGGTAGCCCGCGAGCGCGCAGAGGCGCTCCGCCTCGCCGGTGATCCGCTGCCACAGCGGCTGGTCGGCCGGCACGATGTCGTGCGTGCCGCGCGGGGGCTCGATCCTCGTCACGCGCGAAGCTCGGCGAGGAACGGGTTCGAGTCCAGCTCGCGGCCCAGCGTCGTCGGCGCCCCGTGGCCGGAGTGCACCTCGGTCTCGGGCGGGTACGCGTCGGCCAGCCGGCGGATCGAGCCGACGAGGGTGTCCCAGTCGCCGCCGGGCAGGTCGGTGCGCCCGACGGAGCGCTCGAAGAGGACGTCGCCGCCGAAGAGGTGACCGTCCGCGTAATAGGTGACGTGGCCGGGCGAGTGGCCGGGCGCCGCCTGGACGCCGAAGGAGATCCCGGCCGCCTCGACGGTCTCGCCGCCGGCGAGGGTCGTGCTCGCGCCTGTGTAGGCGAGGATCTCGATCCCGAACGGGCCGTAGAAGTCGTCGGGTCGGGCGAAGACCTCGAGCTCGCCCTCCGGCAGCCAGACGGGCGCGCCGGTCGCCGCCGCGAGCTCGGCGAGCGCACCCCAGTGATCCCAGTGCGAGTGCGTGAGCAGGATCGCGGCGCACGTGACGCCCAGCTCCTCCAGCCGGGCCAGGATCCGCGGCGCCTCGGCCCCCGGATCGATCACCACGGCCTCCGCGGCGTTAGGCTGTTGCCGTACGAGGTAACAGTTCGTGCCGATGGCGCCGAGCGAGAGCTGATCAATCGCGAGCGCCATGGGACGGTTGAGTCTAACGACGGGGGGTATTGGCTTCCCATGCAGAGCTGGAACCTGATCGAGATGCCCGCTCCTGAGGGGACGCGCGACGCGATCGTCGTCCACTCCGGCAACGAGGCGCGCGCCGTTCTGATCGTGCTCAACCCCGGCCAGGAGCTCGGCGACCACCAGGTCAAGGAGAACGCCTGGGTGACGGTGCTCGAGGGCAACGTCCGGATCTCCGCCGGCGGCGAGAGCGTCGAGGCGAGCCCTGGCAGCCTGTGCCGCTTCGATCCGGACGAGCGGCACTCGCTCGCCTCCGAGGGCGGCGCCCGCGTCCTGCTGCTGCTGGCACCGTGGCCCGGCGAGGGCCACTACCGCGGCTCCGCCTAGCGCTTCTTCTTCGGCGTGTCGGTCCGGTTGAGGCGGCGCTGCGTCGCGCGCCAGACCATCGTGTCCAGGAAGTAGCTGAACGGCAGGAAGAAGGCCATCAGGAAGAGCGTCGAGACGACCTTCTGCGCGATCGTGGTGTTGTCGTTCGCGCCGAGCACGAAGACGACGATCAGCATCAACGGGAAGAAGAGCGCGCCGCGCTTGGCCGTGCGCTTCCACGACGGTGGGTCGACCGTCCTCCGGGAGCGGGCGCGCCCCTGGGGCTGCGCCTTCCCCTTCGCAGCTTTCGCGGGCTCGATCAGCTCAGCGGCCTCGTCCGCGTCCAGCTCGTTGCCGTCCGCGTCGACGTAGACCTCTTCCCACTCGTGCCGCCTCAGCTTCTCGCGGCGGCGCTGCTGCTTCTTCGAAGGCATGCGTCGAGTCTAGTCCCGGGTGCCGAGGCGACGGTGGAACCGCCACCAGCTCCAGGCGGTCGCGACGACGACGAAGGCAATCGCGACCTCGACCGCGCGGGCGAAGTCGCCGCCGGTCGCCCACGCGAGCAGGAGGATCAGCCCGCCGAGC
>JBBQHQ010000063.1:0-13563 GCA_038324115.1 Gaiellales bacterium | reverse complement strand
CTTCACTGTCAACAAAGGTGGTGAACCACCCGTTGGGTGATAGGTCAAGCGGCCTCTCGTCGTGCAGTGTGTGCCCAGCGGCTTACAGAGATCGACGGGGCTCCTGCGGTGGCCCCGAGCTCTCTTCTTCAGACGGTGACGGGGCTCCTGCGGTGGCCCCGCACCCTTCTTCCCCTCCACGGCGTTAGGGAGTTAGAGATGTCGAACGGTGCCTTTGCAATCGCGCTCGTCCTCGGAGCGGCCCTGCTCGCCCTATGGGCCGACGTCCGCTTCCCGCGCGAGGGGCTCAAGATGCAACGCATCGTCGGACACTCCATCGCGGCACTCGCCGTTCTCTATGTCATTCCCGGCTCCGTCGGCTCGCCTGTGGCAGCCATGGTGACGGTGTTCGCGCTCGTGCTGCCGGCACTCGTCTACCTCTGCCTCTCGGCAGTGTGGTTCGTGCGGCTGACGCAGGCCTCGCTCGGCTCCAGCGCCCGTTAGGTCGGCGTTCGCTAGCTCAGCCGAAGCGCTCGATCGTCCACGTGCGGTCGATCCGGTCGACCCACGCGCGGTCGGTGCCGGCGCCGCCGTCGATCGAGTCGCGGGTGCCGTCCCAGGCCCAGATCGTGTCGTTGCCCGGGCCTCCGTGGACGATGTCGCGGCCCGCGCCGCCGTCCAGCCGGTCGTTGCCGGGGCCGCCCCAGAGCACGTCGGAGCCGAGCCCTCCGTCGAGCGAGTCGTTCCCCCCGAGCCCGCAGATCACGTCGTTCCGGGCCGTGCCGAAGATGACGTCGTCGCCGGGCGTGCCGACGATCGTGCAAGGCGCGAGGGCCAGCCAGACGACGAAGGGCGCGATCATGCGGCCACGAGCCTGTCGCCGACGGCGAGCTCCCGGCGAGCGCACTCGCCGGCCGGAAGCTCGAGCGCGGCCCGGGCTTTCCGCCTCCCGGCGCTCCGCCAGGGACGCACGTCGGGCGCGATCGAGAGGACGGTCAGCTCCTCGTCGAGAAAGACCACGTCGATCGGGAAGCGCATGAACAGGGTGTGAATCGAGGCCGCGGGGCGAAGGAGGATCCCTTCGCCCCGCGGGAGGTCGCTGCGGCCGAGCAGGCCGCGCATCCGCCGGAGCGGGCGCGCCGCGACGAGACAACGCTCGACGACGACGCGCCCGTCCGGCCGGGCGAGGGTTACGAGCTCAGTAGCCAACATGGATGTGGTCTCCGTGATCGGCGAGTGGGAATGACGGGCCACCGAGCCCGAGCAGCGAGATCACCTGCTGCGGCTGGAGCTCGGCGGGGAGGAGGAGGATCGACCGCACCGCGTCCTCGGTCAGGCCGCCCGGCTGCTGGTTGCCCGCGATCGAGAGGCCACCGACGGTGGCGATGTCGACCGCGTGCCCGAAGACGTGCGCCGAGACGACGCCCGGCCTGGCGTACTTCCGGTGGCCCGAGAAGAGGCTCGAGACGGTGACGGAGCCGTGCCGCTCGGCGAGGTACTCGAGCAGCACGACGACGCGGACGTCGACGCGGCCCGCCTCGAGATCGGCACGGCCACCCGGGTAGATCGTCACGCGCGCGTCGGCGAGGAGCCGCTGCGTCAGCCGCTCCTTCGACGCGTCGAGCCCCGTGACGAGCGACTCGAGCCCGATCGCGCGGTCGTAGTCGGCGAGAGCCTGGGCGCGGTCCGCGAACGCGGTGCGCCCGGAGAGGGCGAGCGCGCCCCGCCAGCCGTCGCCGCGCAGGCTGCCCGCGAGCCGGGTCAGCTCGCCCGATGTCGCCGGGACGGAGCCGAGCGCGCCCTGCGCCCGGAGGACGCCGAGGAGCGAGGCCCAGTCCGCGCCCTCGCGGGCCGCCGTCCGGGCGAGCGTGCGGGCGAAGTCGCGCGTCAGCCTCGCCGACGGCGGGGTCGGGTCGGGCAGCGCGCGGTTCAGCCAGATCGTGGGCTCCCCGGCGCGCTCGATCTCGGCGGGACGGGCCGGGGCCAGCTCTGCCCGCTTCACGACCCACTTGCGAGTCTGGGCCTTGCGCGGCGCGGGTTTCGCGGCCGCGAGGCGGATCTTCACGGGGGCGACCGCGGCCGTGGGCGCCGGAGCGGTCGTCTCCGGGGCTGTGACCGGCTCCGTGCCTGGCACCGTGTCTGGCACCGTGTCTGGCATCGTGTCTGGCACCGTGTCTGGCACCGGGACAGGGCCGGATGCGGCACCCGTGGCCTCAGGGGCGGTGTCTGCCGGCGCCGGGACGAGGACGGGCTCGGCGGCCGGCGTCTCCGCGTCCGCCGGGAGGACGAGGGCGGCGGGTGTTTCACCGGCTGCGACTGCGCCGATCTCGTCCGCTGCAACGACGTCGTCTCCCTGCAGCGCCGCGGCGAGGCGGTCGCCCGCGCCGGCGGTGAAGGCTGCGCCTGCGAAGAAGAGCAGGGTGAACGCGGAGGCGACCGCGAGCCGCAGCGCCGCCGGCCTCGGCCGGGGCTGCTGCGGCGGCAGCGGGTCGCCCGCCGGCTCGAGCATCGGCGGCCGCACGTCGGTGGCCTCTGCGCCGTCGTCTTCCCTGCGCTGTCGCCGGGCTCCACCGAGAGTGACTCCCGCGAGAAATGCGAGAAGCATTCCCAGAAGATTTCGATTCCGTTTGAACACGATCCCCAGCTCCTCAAGTCGAATGGAGCGCCGGAAATATCGGCGCCTTCTGATCTCGACCGCGCCGCAAACGGTTTCGAATCAGGTCTATCGGCAGGGGCTTTAGCGCCCGTCACCCGTTTGGGGGAACTTGAGATTCCGGCGCAAGTTCTCACCCTGTTGGGGCTTCTCACATTCCGAATGCTGTTGCAACGTTGACAGCGAACCACCAAACAAAGTTAGGCGGCGCGGCACGCCGAGCTCGACAGGGAAGGGACTTTCCCGCGTGACGCAAGTACTGCCTAACAGCTCCACCAATTCCACCCAAGACCATCCGGAGCCGAAGTCTCCCGGCTCACTCAACCGTCTCTCTCCCGAAGGGAGGTGAACTCCATGCTGAAGTACTTCGTCGCCCTGCAGGCGTCCGCCATGAACGCGATGGACGATCTGCGCTCGCGTGAGGACGGTCAGACGATGGCCGAGTACGGCGTCGTTCTCGCCGTGATCACGATCGGTGCCGTCGCCGTCTTCACCGCCCTCTCGGGCGGGATCACCGGTGCGATCAACAAGGTCATCGGCCTGCTCCCCAAGTAGGTCGCAAGAATGAAACGAAGGAGGTGTCACCAGATGGATGTTTCCGAGCTTCGCACTGTTCTCCGGAATCTGTCGGAGCGTGAGGAGGGACAGACGATGGCCGAGTACGGCGTCGTCATGGCCGTGATCACGGTCGCGAGCGTCGCGGTCTTCACCGCACTCTCCGGCGGGATCCAGGGAGCCATCAGCAAGGTGATCAGCCTCCTTCCCACCTAGACGCAGTCAGCGGCGGGCCCCGCCCCTGGGGCCCGCCGCACCCACCAAACAGAAAGCCGCCATGAGCATCCGCAGAGTCAAAGACGAGAGAGGACAGACCGCCACCGAGCTCGCGCTCGTGCTGCCGGTGTTCTGCCTGCTGCTCTTCGGCGTGATCCAGTTCGGGATCCTCTTCAACAACTACGTGACGATCACCGACGCTGTTCGCGCGGGTGCGCGGAAGGGTGCCGTCAGCCGCCACGAGGCCAACCCGGCCGGAGCAGCCGAGGCGCAGGTCCGGGCGGCGGCCGGCGGCCTGACGCAGACCAAGCTCGGCGTCACGGTCACCTCCACGGGCTGGACGCATGGCTCGGACGTGACCGTGCAAGCCATCTATCCGTACGAAATCAACCTGCTCGGCTGGATCGCCGCCTCCAGGAACCTGAAGAGCTCGACAACGGAGAGAGTCGAATGAACGACGTGCGCTCCGAGCGCGGGCAGGCCGCCGTGCTCACCGTGGTCTTCATCACCGCCCTGCTCGGCATGACCGCGCTCGTGCTCGACGCGGGCTCGTGGTTCCAGGCTCAGCGCGCCACTCAGGCGACCGCCGACGCCGCCGCCCTCGCGGCCGCCCAGGCGCTCCCCTCGAGCCCAGGCGACGCCGGCGTGCTCGCCGCGAGCTACGTGGGCAAGAACGGAGGCGGTACCTCGACGGTCACGTTCTCGAGCAAGGTACTCCCGAACGACACCGTCAGCGTGCACGTCTCAACGAGCGCGCCGGGGTTTTTCGCCAAGCTCTTCGGAGTCGATTCGGTCAGCGTCGGCGCGGACGCGGTCGCTCGCTCCGGAGGCATCGCCAAAGCACGTTACGCCGCCCCGGTCGCGGTCGACGAGACACATCCGCTGCTGAACTGCAAGCCGCAGCCGTGCTTCAACCAACCCACTCAGCTCGAGATCGAGAAGGTTGGGCCGGGCGCGTTCCGTTGGATCAACATCGATGGGTCAAAGGGCGGCACCGGGACCCAAGACCTCGCCGGCTGGATCGTCAGCGGCTTTGACGGATATATGCCACTTGCGTGGTACGGCTCCGATCCGGGCGCGAAAGGGTCGTCGAACCTCCAGGCTGCTATGGAGACGAGAATTGGTGACGAATTGTTGTTTCCTATTTATCGAGCAACACGTGGTGGGGGATCGAATTTCGAATATGAGGTCGTCGGATGGGTTGGCTTCCACCTCACGTCGTTCGAGCAAAAGGGAAACAACGGAATCGTAAAGGGTGAATTTGTCCGCGTGATCTGGGAGGGAATCCAATCCGAGACGGATTCCGATACCGACTTCGGCGTGCGCGCTGTAGAGCTCGTCGGATAACTCAAACGAAAGAGAGAAGGAAAGACGCTCATGACGTACAGGCTGAGAAATATTCTCGTCGCGGTCGCGCTCGCGCTGGTCGCGGCTCTGCTGACGAGCTTCTACGTGACCAACTACCAGCGCGACGTTCGCGCCAACGAGACGAACGTGACCGTGTTCGTCGCGTCCCAGGACATCCCCGCGGGGACGACCGGGGCCGACGCGGTCCGGAAGGGGCTGCTCGACAAGTCGGAGCTGGTCCGCCGCTCCGTCGTCCCGGGTGCGATCTCCGATCCGGCCCAGATCGACGGCCTCGTCGCGACGCAGCAGATCCTCGCGGGCGAGCAGGTCTCGACCCGCCGCTTCTCGACCCAGGCCGAGCGCGGCATCCGCGCTCAGCTGAAGGGGACGATGCGGGCCTTCCAGACGCCAGGCGATCAGCACCAGCTGCTGGCCGGCACGCTGAAGGCCGGTGACCGCGTCGACGTCGTCGCCTCGGTCAAGATCGACCCCGACAAGGACGTGTACGCGACGCGGATCGTCCTGCGCGACATCGAGGTGCTGAAGCCCGCCGCCATGGTCGGTTCGGGCGACGTCCAGCTCGCCTCGACGACGACGAACCTCTCGGTGCTCCTCGCGGTCACCGACACGCAGGTGCAGAAGCTCTTCCACGTGCTCAAGCACGGGGACTGGTCGCTCGAGTTGCGGCCGCCCGTCAAGGCAAACGACAGCCCTGAGTCCGTCGCCTACGCCGGCTCGATCCTCACGGACGGCCTGCGCGGCGCCCAGCTCGAGCGGCTTCAGGCAGGAGGGTCCCGATGAGCTCTTCCAACGGCTCCCCGCGCGAGCGGGTCCGCATCTACGTGACCGGAACGTGCGACGGGCTGGAGCGCCTCCGCGACGGTCTGGCCCAGCATCCCGAGCTCGACTTCGTGGGCTGGAGCGAGAACGTCACCGACGCGGCGGCCGCGCTCGCCGGCGGCCACCTCCAGGTCGTCGTCCACGGCACGCGGGAGAGCTCGCTGCCCGCCGACGAGATCGCGGTGATCCGTGAGCACACGCGCTCGCCGATCGTCGTCCTCGCCTCGGGCGAGTCCTCAGCGCTGCTCGAGGACGCGCTCGACGCGGAGGTGGCGGACGTGATCCTCCTGCCGCAGTTGACCGAGAACGTGGTCTTCGCCCTCCGCAAGGCCGCGCACGCCGGCCGCAGGGTGCAGGCGGACGGGGCGACCGGCCGCCAGGGCCGGATCATCACCGTCTTCTCGCCTAAGGGAGGCACGGGGAAGACCGTCACCGCCACGAACCTCGCCGCCTCGTTCGCGAAGTACGAGAAGAAGCGGACGCTCCTGCTCGACCTCGACCTCCAGTTCGGAGACGCCGCGATCATGCTCGGCATCGAGCCGGAGAAGACGATCTACGACCTCGTCACGGCGCCGGGTGAGCTCGACTCGGAGAAGCTGGTCGGCTACGTGACCACGCATCCGTGCGGGCTCGACATCCTGCCGGCGCCGCTCCGGCCGGAGGACGCCGAGCTCGTGACCGAGACGAAGCTGGCGCGGCTGCTCGAGGTCGCCCGGGAGTCGTACGACGTGATCGTCGTCGACACCTCCCCCTTCTTCCACGGCCCGATGCTCGCCACGCTCGACCGAACCGACGAGCTCGTGATGCTCTGCGGGCTCGACGTGCCGACGCTGAAGAACGTGAAGCTCTCGATGCAGACGCTCGAGCTGCTCTCGTTCCCGGCGCACCGGATCCGCTTCCTCCTCAATCGGTCGAACACGAAGGTCGGGATGAAGAAGAGCGAGGTCGAGGGCGCTCTGGGCGTGAAGATCCGCTTCGAGGTGCCCTCCGACCGGGCGGTCCCGCTCGGCGTGAACCGCGGGGTGCCGCCCGTCCTCGGCGAGACGAACTCCGACTTCGCGCGGGCCGTGCGTGAGGTCTCCAAGTCCCTGCTGACGCCCGATGCGCCCAAGAAGCGGCGGCTCTTCGCCACCCTGGCGCGGGCGTAGGGGGGAGCGGTCATGGGACTCCACGACAGGCTCTCCAAGCAGAACGGCAACGGGGCGGGCGGCGCGACCGCAGAGCGTCCGGCCGCGCTCGCCGGCCCCGTTACACCGAAGCAGCCGTCGTCCGACGCGGGCGGCGGCGCGGGCGACCCGTACGCCGAGCTGAAGACGAAGGTCCACCACGCGGTGATCGCGAAGCTCGGCCCCGAGCTCTTCAAGCGGGAGACCGACGGCGACCTCAGCGAGCGGGTGCTGCACGCCGTCACGGAGCAGCTCGCCCTCGACCGGACGCCGCTCACGCGCGAGGAGCGCCGCCGGATCCAGCGGGAGATCGCCGACGACGTGCTCGGCTACGGCCCGTTGGAGCCACTCCTCGGCGACGACTCCGTCAGCGAGGTGATGGTCAACGCCTACGACAAGATCTTCGTCGAGCGCGAGGGCCGGCTCGAGCGGACGGACGCGACGTTCGTCGACGACGCGCATGTGATGCGGATCATCGACAAGATCGTCTCCCGCGTCGGCCGCCGGATCGACGAGGCCTCGCCGATGGTGGATGCCCGCCTCCCCGACGGCAGCCGAGTCAACGCGATCATCCCGCCCCTCTCGCTGAGGGGCCCGACGCTGACGATCCGGAAGTTCTCCCGCGACCCGTACACGATGGACGACCTGATCACGTTCGGATCGCTGAACCCGCAGGGCGCGCAGTTTCTCGCCGCCTGCGTCAAGGGGAAGCTGAACGTGCTCATCTCCGGCGGAACCGGCACCGGCAAGACGACGATGCTGAACGCGATGTCGGCGTTCGTCCCGGACGAGGAGCGGATCGTCACGATCGAAGACGCCGCCGAGCTCCAGCTCCAGCAGGAGCACGTGATCACGCTCGAGTCCCGCCCGGCCAACATCGAGGGGCAGGGGGAGGTGCGGATCCGCGAGCTCGTCCGGAACGCCCTCCGGATGCGCCCCGACCGGATCATCGTCGGCGAGGTCAGAGGCGCCGAGACGCTCGACATGCTCCAGGCGATGAACACGGGCCACGAGGGGTCGTTGACGACGATCCACGCGAACACGCCGCGCGATGCCCTCTCCCGGCTCGAGACGCTCGTGATGACCGGGGGCGTCGAGCTGCCCCACCGGGCGATCCGCGAGCAGATCGCGAGCGCGTTCGACCTGCTCGTCCAGATCACGCGCCTCGTGGACGGTTCCCGCCGGGTCACGCACATCACCGAGGTGCTCCGGATGGAGTCCGACGTGATCACGCTCCAGGACCTCTTCGTCGCGAAGCAGCCCGACGAGGAGACCGCCGCGCTGAACCGCGGCTCCCGGCTGCTCAACCCGCTCGCCTGCACCGGCCTGAAGCCGCACTTCCTCGAGAAGATGGCGGCGAACGGCGTCGTGCTGCCGCCCAGCTTCTTCCGCACCGACACGGCCTCGCGGCCTTCGTTCGGCGCGGCTTACGGGGGGAACCAGTGAGGCGAGTCGCGCTGCTCACGGTCGTCGCCGCCTCGGCGGCGCTTCTCCCGGGCGCGGCCGCCGCCGCGGGGCCGCGCTTCTCGGGCGTCGACACCAGCGGGTACCCGACGGTGCGCGCGACCGTCGTCACGCCCGAGGCGTCGTCGCGGGCGCCGGCGCTCACCGAGAACGGCAGCCCCGTCGTCGGCCTCCAGGCCGCGAACCTGGGGAGGGGGAAGAGCGTCGTCCTCGTCGTCGACCGCTCGCGCTCGATGAAGGGAGCGGCGCTGGCCGACGCGGCCGCCGCCGCCCGCTCGTTCGTCTCCGCGAAGCCGGAGGCCGACCGCATCGCCGTCGTCACCTTCGGCTCGCGCGCGACGGCGCTGACGGGCTTCTCGACCTCCCGGATCGACGCCGACAGCGTCCTCGCCTCGCTCGAGATCGACCGGCGCCAGGGGACGGCTCTCTACGACGCGGTCGTCGCGGCCAGCGAGGCCGTGGCCCAGGAGTCGCTCGAGGCCCGCGTGATCATCCTGCTCACCGACGGCGACGACGTCAGCAGCGAGGCCGGCCTCGGGCAGGCGCTCGCCGCCGCGAACGCCGCCGGCGCCTCCGTCTACGCGATCGGGATCGAGAGCCGGGGCTTCCGCCCCGACGCGCTCCGCCGGCTCGCGGGCGGCACGGGCGGCCGCTACTTCGCTGCCCACGACTCCGGTGCGCTCGCCGCCGTCTACGCCTCGATCGCAGGCGAGCTCGCGCGCACCTGGCAGCTCAGCTACGTCACCTCGGCCCGCCCGGGCGAGCGGCTGGAGCTCGCGGCGGCCGGGGCGACGACGACCCTGGTGGCACCTGGCGCAACGATGGCGGTCGTTCCCGTCGAGTCGCAGCTGCCGGACGCGGCCTTCGCCTTCGGGCCGCTCCTCACGGCGCTCGCCGTGGCGGCCAGCATCTTCCTCGGGGCCCTGCTTCTGCTGAAGGCGCCGGCCGGGAGCGAGCTCAAGCGCCGGCTCTCGCCGCATCTCGGCGAGGGGGAGCGGAAGCGCGCCCGCGGGCCCGTGCAGGAGCGCTTCGCCACGGCGTCGACCGTGATGCGCGCGACCGAGCGTGCCTTCGGCCACCTGCGTGTTTGGCACTCACTCCATCGCCTGCTCGAGCGCGCCGACCTCCCACTGCGGACGGTCGAGCTCGTCTACATCTCCGTCGGCGCCGGCTTCCTCACCGGGATGCTCTCCGCCGTCGGTGGGGCGGCAACCGGCGTGACCGTCGCGCTGATGGGGCTCGCAGGCTCCGGGCCGATCACCTTCGTGTGGTTCAAGGCGAAGCGCCGCCTGACCGCGCTCGAGGATCAGCTCCCCGACCTCTTGACCACGCTCGCGGCGTCGCTCAAGGCGGGTCACAGCTTCCGGCAGGGGATCCAGGCCGTCGTCGACGAGGGCGCCGAGCCCGCCAGCAAGGAGTTCAAGCGGGTGCTGACCGAGACGAGCCTCGGCCGGCCGATGGACGACGCGCTCGCCGAGATGGCCGAGCGGGTCGGCTCGGACAACCTCTCCTTCGTGGTCACCGCGGTCACGATCCAGCGGCAGGTCGGCGGCAGCCTGGCCGGGATCTTCGACATGGTCGCCGAGGCCGTCCGGAACCGGCAGCAGTTCGCGCGCAAGATCAAGTCGCTGACCGCGATGGGGAAGATGTCCGCCTACGTGCTGCTCGGGCTTCCGTTCTTCATCGCCGGCGCGCTGACGCTGATGAACCCGGAGTACATGGACCCGCTCTACCACACCTCGTCGGGCCACATGCTGATCATGATCGGCCTGACGATGATGTTCTTCGGCACCCTCGTCCTCAAGAAAATCGTCTCCTTCAGGGGCTGATCACATGCTGCTTGCGCTCTCCGCCGTCCTGCTCGCCGTCGCCGTCTACCTGACCGGCGAGATCGTCACCTACCCCGCCCGGGAGCGGCACCGTGCGCTCCACCGGGCCGCCACCTACGGCCGCGTCCGCCTGCCCGGGAGCGGCGGCGCCCAGTCGCTTCGGTTCCGGGAGCGCGTGATCCTCCCGCTCGCGGGTCGCCTCGCGCGCCTCGCCCTCCGTCTCAACCCGCGCGTGACCGTGGAGAGCGTCTCCCTCCGCCTGCTCGCGGCGGGAATGAGCCAGACCCTGACGCCAACCTCGTTCCTGGCCGCGAACGCGGCCTTCGGCGCGACCGGCGCGCTCGTCGGCGTCCTCCTCGGGGCGAGCTCCTGGGGGCTCGCCGGCGGGCTCTTCCTCGCGCTCGCCTTCGGCGCGGGCGGCTTCGCCCTCCCCGGTGTCTGGATCTCGGGCAAGGCCCGGCGCCGCCGCGAGGAGATCCGTTCCGAGCTCCCGGACGCGCTCGACCTGCTCGCGGTCAGCGTCGAGGCGGGGCTCGGGTTCGACGGGGCCGTCGCGAAGCTGACCGAGCACATGACGGGCTCGCTCGCAGACGAGTTCTCGCTCACCCTGGGCGAGATGCGGATCGGCGAGTCGCGCCAGGACGCCCTCAAGAAGATGGCGGAGCGGGCCGCGACGCCCGAGGTCGCCACCTTCACCCGCGCGATCATCCAGGCCGACCAGCTCGGGATCTCGCTGGGGCGGATCCTGCGCCTGCAGGCCACCGACACGCGGCTGAAGCGGCAGGCCGCTGCGGAGGAGAAGGCGATGAAGGCCCCGATCAAGATGCTCTTCCCGACGGTCGCGTTCATCTTCCCGGCCATGTTCCTGGTGATCCTCGGCCCGGCGTTCATCAACCTCGCCAAGCTCTTCTGATGACGGAGCACGACACCGAGCAGGGCTTCGGGACGGGGCTGCGCGCCCAGCTCCGGAAGGTGCAGGAGGGCGGCGCGCCTGACCCGGCGCCGGAACCGCCGGCGCCGGTCGCGTTCGAGGCGACCGTCAACGTCCACCATGCCCACGAGGAGGACGACTCGGACGGGGCCGAGGAGCTCCGGAGCGAGCTCGCGGCCGCGCTCTCCCGCGAGCGGGAGCTGCGCGAGGAGCTGGCCGACCTGCAGGCCGCCGTCGAGCGGGAGCGCGCCGGGGCACAGAGCCTCTCGCTCCGCTCCACCGAGGTCGACGACCGGGCCGCGAAGGTCGCAGCGCTCGAGATGGGCCTCGGCGAGCGCGAGCTGGAGCTGACGCAGCGCGCGGAGGCGGCAGCCTCCGAGCAGGCGCGGCTCGCCGACCTGAAGGCCGAGCTCGCGGCGGTGGAGACGCGCACGGCCGAGCGCGAGAAGCAGATCGCCGCGAAGTTCCGCGAGCTCCAGGCCGTCGACCGCGAGCGCACCGAGTCCGCGGGCGCGCTCGCGAAGCAGGAGGCCGCGCTGGCGCAGCGCGAGCGCTCGCTCGAGCGCGCCGTCGCCGAGCTTGACGGCCGGGAGGGCGAGCTGACCGCGCGGATCGACGCCCGCGAGTCCGTCCTCGCCTCCCGCGAGGATCTCGTCCGCCAGCTCGAGTCCGAGCTCGGCGACCGCGACCGGCAGCTCGCCGAGCGCGAGCGGGAGATCGTCAAGGCCCGCGCGATCGTCGCGGCCCGCGAGGAGCAGTTCGAGTCGCGTGAGGCCGAGCTGCGCGCCCAGTCCGACCGTCTGGCCGCCGACATCGAGCTCCTCGCGCAGCAGCGCTCGAGCGCCGGGGAGGTCGAGGAAACGGGCAGCGCCAGGACCGCCGAGATCGCCGCGAAGGAGAGCGAGCTCGTCGCCCGCGAGGCGGAATTGAACCGGCGCGAGTCGCAGCTCCGGCGGGACGAGCAGGACGAGCAGACCGCCGCGACGCTCGAGGACGAGGCGCGCCGGCTCGACGAGCTGCGCCGGGAGCTCGCGGCGCGGGAAGCGGAGATCGCCTCCGGCGAGACGCTCCTCGAGTCGAACCGGCTCCGGGTCGAGCGGCGCGAGAAGCGGCTCGGCGGCACCGAGGAGTCGCTCTCGGACCGGATGCGCGAGCTCGACGAGCGCGAGGCCGAGATCGAGACCCGCTATGCCCGGCTGGAAGCCGACTTCGAGGTCCGCGACATCAGGCTCGAGGCGCGGGAGAGCACCGTCAGCGAGCTCGAGACGCGGCTGGGGAAGAAGGAGAGCGATCTCGCCCAGTACGTCGGGCAGCTCCAGACCGAGATGGACCGCCGCGAGTCCGAGTGGGCCGGCACGAACGGGCGGGAGCCCGCAGGCACGCGGAGCTAGCCGGAACGCGGGAACGCGAGTAGGGTCCGCCCGTTCGTCATTCGAGGGGGAGGTAGGGATTTGACTCGCTTGCGTCTCACGCTGCTCGCCGCCGTCGTCGCCGCGCTCGCCGTGCTCACGGCCGTCGCGGGCGCCGCGAAGCCGGGGAACGGCGCCACCACGGGCTCGGGACGGGTGTTCTTTCCGAACCCGGTCGCGCAGCTCCAGGATCAGAGCCTCACGGACCAGAAGGACGCCGACTACGCCGAGCTCCAGCCCGCGTACCGGCTCGTCACGCTCACGAACCTCGACGGCAGCGGCACGCTGACCGGCGACTGGGCCAACGTGCGCAGCGAGACCGGCCCGGCCGCGTACTCGCCCGACAACACGTTCCACTACGGCCGGAGCGACGACCGCTTCGAGCAGGTAATGGCGTACTACTGGGTCACGGAGGCGCAGAAGTACATCTAGAGCCTCGGCTTCGGCACCGGCACGTTCCGGCCTGTGAACATGGAGTCGCAGGACCTCCGGATCAACCAGTGGGGCGCCGACAACTCGTTCTCATGGGACAAGAAGGACCTGCTCCGCTTCGGCAAGGGCGGCGTCGACGACGCCGAGGACGCCGAGGTGATCCTGCACGAGTACGGCCACGCGGTTCACGACTCCCAGGTGCCCGGCTTCGGCTCGAGCCTCGAGGCCGGTTCGATCGGCGAGGCGTGGGGCGATTACCTCGCCGTCACGGTCTCGAACGTGATCGCGCCGACCCCGGACGCGCCCTGCGTCGCGGACTGGGACGCGGTCTCGTATACGTCCTCGACGCCGCACTGCCTCCGGCGGGTCGACGGCAACCTCCACTACCCGGAGGACGTCCGGGGCGAGGTGCACGCCGACGGGCGGATCTGGTCGCGGGCGCTCTGGGACATCCGGAACGCACTCGGCCACATCGAGGCCGACACGGTGATCATCGAGTCGCAGTTCGACTACCCCCCGGACACCTCGTTCCGGGCCGCCGCCGAGGCGACGATCGCAACGGCGCGGCGGCTCTACGGGCCGTCGGCCGAGCACAGCGTCCGCGCGGCGTTCGCCGCCCGCGGCTTCCTGGGCTAGTCGGCAGGGGTGGGGGGGGGCGTGGCCCCCCCCCCCCCGGGGCATGCGCCGGCAGACGGCGCCGCCAGGCGGGGGCGGGGCGCCCCCATAAAAACACGGGTAGATA
>JBBQHQ010000062.1:0-13580 GCA_038324115.1 Gaiellales bacterium | reverse complement strand
GCGGAGCTCCCGAGCCGTGGCAGCGCGCAGACGAAACCGTCGGCCATCTCCTGGAGGAGGAGCCGGCGCCGGTCGGGTTGGCGACCGACGGCGGCGCAGCGATCCTGCGGGTGAAGGCTGGACGGGTGTCCGTGCTCCAGCGCGCGGCGGAGTCACCCGGGATCGTCCGGCGGCTGCTCGAGTCGGCTCGGGCCCTCGGCGGGTCTCTGCACTGGCTGAACGTGCCCGCCGGTGACGCTGCCTCGAGCGTCCTCGGCGAGCTCGGCAGCACCGTGGAGGCCCGCCAGCACGAAATGGCGCTGGCCCTCTAGGCCCGGCGCCTTAGGACTCGGTGATCTCGGCGGCGGCCGACTCGGCCTGCTGGACGGCGCGCGTCGCCGCCTCGAACCCCGTCCGGGAGTGCGTCCCGTCGCAAAACGGCTTGTTCAGGGAGCCGCCGCAGCGGCAGAGCGCGACCGCGGAGCCTTCCGGCAGCTCGAACTCGCCGCCCTCGGCGTCCACGAGCGTGAACGGCCCGCGGACGAGATAGGGGCCGTTCAACCGCACCTGGATGCCCGTGTCGCTCACAGGGACGCATCGTAGCCGGGGCTACACTCGTGAGCGATGAGCCTCCGTATCTGCCTCGTGACGCCGTTCGCGTGGTCGCAGCCGCACGACGTCAACGAGCACGTGGCCGGACTGGCGCAGGAGCTGCGCGTGCTCGGGCACATCGTCACCGTCCTCGCCCCCTCCAGCCGCGCCACCGACCTGCTCGCGGGCCGGCGCGCGCTCAACCGCGGCGAGGACGCGGAGATGATCGCTGTCGGGCCGGCGATCCAGGTCTCCCGCCGCTCCAGCCTCGGCGTCCCGGTCGGCGTTCGGACGAACCTCACCCTCGCACTTCATCAGGGCGAGTTCGACGTCGTCCACGGCTTCGAGCCCGGGCTCCCGAGCATCTCCTACCTCGCCCTCCGCGACTCGCAGACGCTCGGCGTCGCCACGTTCTTCTCCCCGGAGCGGCTGACCTACCCGCCGCGGCGGGCGTTGCGCGAGAAACTGCTCGGCCGGATCGACGCGCTGCTCGCGACCTCGAAGGAGAGCGCCGACGCCGCCGCCGAGCGCTTCCCCGGCGACTACCGGATCGTCTCGCAGGGCGTCGACCTCGAGCTCTTCCGGCCAGGCGCGAAGCGGAAGCTGATCGTGGTCGAGCTCCACTCCGGCTCGCTTCCCGTCGCGCGCGCCGCCGTCCGCGCCCTGCGCGAGCTGCCCGGCTGGGAGGCCGTGCTCCTGCGGACGAAGCCGCTCGCGACCCGTCCCGCGATCCCGAGCGCCCTTCGCGACCGCGTCCACGCCCGCTCGGCCCGGACCGCGAAGGCGCGCGCCGAGCTCCTCGCCGAGGCGTCGATCCTCGCCGCCGCGCCGACCGGCTCCGCCCGGATCCTCCTCGAGGCCGCTGCCGCCGGAGTCGCCGTCGCCGCCCCGCCCGGCGCCCTCGAGCAGCCGGAGCTGATGGGGGCGGCGCTCGCCCGGCTCGCCGAGAACGACGAGGTCCGGGAACGGAAGGCCGCGGCCGCCCTGGAGAAAGCCGCCGGCCAGGGCTTCGACGCCCTCGCCCGCGACCTCGACACCGTCTACCGCTCGCTCGGGCGCCGTCGCCGGGTCAGACGCAAGGGCGGCGACCCGCTCGCCGACCGGCCGTGGACCGTCGCCGACCTGCACATGCACACCTCCTGGTCGCACGACTGCTCGATGGAGGTCGGCGAGCTGCTCGACCACGCCGAGGCGGAGGGGCTCGGCGCGATCGCGATCACCGACCACAACGTCTTCGGCGGCGCCCTCGAGGCGGTCGAGGCCGCCCGCGGGCGCGACCTGATCGTGATCCCGGGCGAGGAGGTCAAGACCGACAACCAGGGCGAGGTGATCGGCCTCTTCCTCCAGGAGGAGATCCCGCGCGGGCTGACCTTCGCCGAGACGATCGCCGCGATCCGCGAGCAGGGCGGCCTCGTCTACCTCCCCCACCCCTTCGACCGGATGCACGCGATCGCCGACCCCGGCACGATCCACCGGCATCTCGGCGAGGTCGACGTCTTCGAGGTCTACAACGCCCGTCTCCTCTTCGAGGCGTACAACGACGAGGCCGTCCGCTTCGCGCGGAAGTACAACCTCGTCGCCGGGGCCGGCTCGGACGCGCACGTGCTCCAGGGAGTCGGCACGGGAGCCCTCCGGATGCGGGCCTTCGACGGCCCCGAGGAGTTCCTGCTCTCGCTCCGGGGTGCCGAGGTGCTCCGGCGGCCGAAGTCGCTCGCGTACCTCCAAAGCCTCAAGTGGGTCGCCCAGGTCAAGGAGAAAGTCCGCTAACCCAGAACCCAAGGACCTGCCGTGTCTGCCGCCTCCACAGACGAGATCTACGACCGCTACCTGCAGAAGGCGATCTCGGAGATCAACGAGCTCGGAGACGAGATCGGCCGCGCCGGCGACGAGCTCCGCGTGCCCGTCCTGGGCTCGGGGCACCCACTCGCGGACATCTTCTTGCTCAAGCACGAGCCGCGCCCGTCGGAGATCCAGGAGGGCGTCGCCTTCTACGGGCGCGCCGGCCAGGCCCTCCTCAAGTCGCTGCAGCGCCTCCGCGTCGACCCGATGGCCGTCTACGGGACGAACTGCCTCAAGCTCGCCGGCCAGGAGCCGGAGGAGGCCCGCCCGTGGCTCGTCCGCGAGCTGCACATCGTCCAGCCGAAACTGCTCGTCGTGATGGGCGAGCCGGCGCTCGAGTTCCTCCACTCCGTCGAGTTCCCGCTCGCCGACCGGCTCGACCCCGAAACCGAGGGGCTGCAGCGCTTCACCGGCACGATCGAGGCGCTCGTCGTCCCGGACATCGACGCCGCGCTCGACGAGGCGCCCGCGAAGACCGCCTTCTGGAACGCCTTCAAGGCGGTCGGGCCGTGGTGGCAGGACCTCCCGCCCTACTGAGCCGCTGGAGGGCGCTCGCGCTCTTCAGCCTCGTGACCGCGTTCTGCCTCTACACCGCCGGGGCCGACCGCCTCTGGGACGCGAGCCTCTATCCCGACGTCGCGTTCCTCGTCGGGATCCTCTTCCCCGCCACGCTCGGCGTCGCCTGGCTCGCGCTTCCGCTGGCGACCGCCCGCGGGCTGCTGCCGGTCGGGCTCGCCTTCCTCGTTCTGGCGGTCACGTTCCGGCTCGCCCACCTGGACGTCCTCTTCAACGCCGCCAAGCTGCTCGCCCTCATGGCGCTCGGCTTCTGGTTTCTCTCCTACTTCGAGGAGCTCTCCTGGGCGGTGCTGATCGCCGCGGTGATCCCGATCGTGGACGCGCTCTCGGTCTGGAAGGGCCCGACGCACTACGTCGTCGGGAAGCAGCCGCAGGTCTTCAACGACGTCTCGATCGCCTTCCGGGTTCCGGGCGAGGACGCGAGCGCCAACCTCGGCCCGCCCGACATCCTCTTCTTCGCCCTCTTCCTCGCGGCGGCGCAGCGCTTCGGGCTCCGCACGGCCTGGACGTGGGTCTCGATGGTCGTGCTGCTCGGGGCGACGCTCGCGCTGGCCGCGACGACATCGGTGAAGGGCCTGCCGGCGCTCCCGGCCGTGTGCATTGGGTTCCTGCTCCCGAACGCCGACCTGATCTGGCGCCGGCTCAGGCCGCGCCGAGAGCCTACTTAGTTGCTCTGAGCAACTAAGTCTTCCTGGTTCGCTGCGGTCTTCTGCAGCAGCGCCACCGTCTCGACGTGCGGCGTGTGCGGGAACATGTCGACGCCGCGGGCCCGGACGAGCTCGTACCCGTGCTCCTGACGGAGGATCTTCACGTCCGAGGCGAGCGTGGTCGGGTTGCAGGAGACGTAGACGATCCGGTCTGCGCCGAGCGCCCCGGTTCGCTTCAGCGCCTTCCCCGCGAGCCCAGCCCGCGGCGGGTCGACGACGACGACGTTCGGCGCCCCGGCCCGCTCGGAGAGCTCCTCCAGCGACTGGCCGACGTTGCCGGCGAAGAAGGCGGCGTTCCCGACCTTGTTCAGATCCATGTTCTCGAGGGCACAGGCGACCGACTCCTCCGAGATCTCGACGCCCCAGACGCTGAGCGCGTCCTTCGCCAGCGCCAGCCCGATCGTGCCGGTGCCGCAGTAGAGGTCGTAGACCGTCTCGGTGCCCTTCAGCCCCGCGTACTCGATCGCGAGCGCGTACAGGTGCTCGGCCATCTCGGTGTTCGTCTGCAGGAAGGCGTTCGGCCGGACGCGGAAGCGAAGCCCGAGCAGCTCCTCCTCGATCGCCTCCTCGCCCCAGAGCAGCTTGGTGGGCAGGTTCGTGACCTCGGCCTGGCCGTCGTTGACCGCCCAGTGGATCGAGCGGACATCGGGGAAGCGGCGCAGCACCTCGACGAAGTAGTCGGGCTCGAACTTCTCACCCTTCGCGGTCACGAGCACGACGAGCGCCTGGCCGGTGTTCCGGCCCTCGCGGACGACGAGGTGGCGGAGGTAGCCGGTGTGCTCGGTCTGGTCGTAGGCGACGAGGCCCTCCTCGCGCGCCCAGTCGCGGACCGTGTTCCGGATCGCGTTCCCGAGGTCGGTGGTCAGCCAGCACTTCTCGATCTCCAGCACCTCGTCCCAGCGGCCGGCGCGGTGGAAGCCGAGCGCCGGCCCGTCCTCGGTCTGCGTGAACGAGTACTCGAGCTTGTTCCGGTAGAAGAACGGCGAGACCGCGGGCAAGATCGGCTCCAGCGGCGGCTCGGCGATCCCCCCGATGCGGACGAGGGCGTCGCGGATCTGCGCCTCCTTGGCAGCGACCTGGACGGCGTAGTCGAGATCCTGGAAACGGCAGCCGCCGCAAGCCGGGAAGTGGGCGCAGGGCGCGTCGACGCGCTGCGGCGACGGGTCGAGCACCTCGGTGGCGAGCGCCTCGGCGAAGCCACGCTTCACCTTCGTGACCCGCGCGCGCACCCGGTCGCCCGGGAGGCCGCGACGGACGAAGACGACGAAGCCGTCGAGTCGGCCGACGCCGTTGCCGCCGTAGGCGAGGGAGTCGATCGAGACCTCGATCTCCTCGTGCATCTTCACAGGGGCGGCCATCGCCCCAGGGTAACGACGTGGCGGCGCGCTAGCTGATGTCGCGGCGCCGCGTCCGGAGGAGCCCGAGCGCGCCCAGGCCCGCGATCCACCCCAGCGAGACCGCGATCCCCGCGGGCGTCGAGAGGAGATCGCCCCCACCGGTCCCGTCGGCAGCGTCGAGCGCCTGGAACGGCAGGTAGGCACGGAGGCCGTTCACGTGCAGGAGCGCGAAGAGCCCCCAGAGGAGCGTCTCGCCGAGGAAGATCCAGATCAGCGTCCCCACGATCGCCGCGACCTGCCCGTGCACGAGCGAGCCGATCGAGACGCCGAGCAGCCCCCACAGGACCGCGACGAGCAGCGTCAAAGCGGCCCGCTGGAGCGAGTCGGCAGCAAGCAGATGGTTCTCGGCCCCGAGCACGGCGAGGAGGATCCCGCCCAGGACGACGACGACGAGGAGGGCGACCACGTCGAGGAAGAGCGCGACGAGCGTCGTGGCCAGCGCCTTCGCGGCGAGGACCCGCTCGCGCCGGGGCTCGGCCAGGAAGGCCGGCGTGACGGTGCCGTGCCGGAACTCCGTCGTGACGACGGTGATCCCGAGCACGATCGCGAGCAGCGCCGCGATCCCGGCGCCGTCCACGAGCGAGACCGCAAACGAGACCGTGCTGCGCCCGTCGCCGCTCGTCGAGCCGATGTTCCCCGCGGTTGCGATCCCGACGAGGACGACGACGGCCGTGAGATAGCCCCACCAGCTCCGGGTCGTCCGGATCTTCAGCAGCTCGGCGCGGACGAGGGCGATCATTGCGTCGTCTCGCCGCCGGTCAGCTCGAGGAAGACCTCCTCGAGCGTCGCCTGCTCGACCCCGAGCTCGTGCAGGATGACCCCGTTGGCGGCGGCAAGCTCGCCCACCCGCTCGGGCGGCAGGTCGACGAGCAGCGCGTCCCCGCCCGGCTCGGCGGTCGCGCCGGCCGCGGCCAGCACCGTGCGCAGGCGCTCGGCGTCGGGAGTCCGCACGCGTGTCAGCCCCCGCGCCCCGGCCAGCACCTCGGCGACGGACGCCTGCCGGATGAGCTCGCCGCGGTGGACGATCACGACGCGGTCGACCGTCTGCGCGACCTCGGCGAGCACGTGGCTGGAGACGAGGATCGTCCGCCCCTCGGCGGCGAGCGCGCGGAGCAGGTCGCGGAGCCAGCGGATCCCGGCCGGGTCGAGCCCGTTCGCCGGCTCGTCGAGCACGAGCACCTCGGGATCGCCGAGCAAGGCCGTCGCGAGCCCGAGCCGCTGCCGCATCCCGAGCGAGTAGCCCTTGACGCGCTTCCGGCCGGCCGCGGTCAGCTCGACAAGCGCGAGCACCTCGTCGGCGCGCGAGGCCGGGATCCCGGCGGCAGCCGCCTGCACGCGCAGGTGGTTGCGCCCCGAGCGGCCCGGGTGCACCTCGCTCGCCTCGAGCACGGCGCCGACGCGGTGCAGGGGCCGGTCGAGCCGGGCGTAGGGGACGCCGAGCACGGTCGCGCCGCCCGAGTCGGGGTGGACGAGGCCGAGGACGGAGCGCAGCGTGGTCGACTTGCCCGCGCCGTTCGGGCCGAGGAAGCCGGTGATCGTGCCGGGCTCGACCGTGAAGCTCAGGCGCGCCACAGCCTGTGTCTTCCCGTAGCGCTTGCTGAGCTCCTGGACCTCGATCACGGGAGCACGGTGACGTAGACCGAGCGTTCCCGGGGGCCGTCGAACTCGCAGAAGAAGACGCCTTGCCAGGTCCCGAGCGCGAGCGCGCCGTCGCGGACGGGGATCAGAACGTCGGGCCCCATGAAGGCCGCGCGGATGTGGGTGGGCGCGTTCTCCTCGCCCTCCTCGATGTGCTCCCAGGGCCAGTCGGACGAGACGATCCGCTCCAGCGCCGTCTCGAAGTCGCGGGCGACCGCGGGATCGGCGTGCTCGTTGATCGTCACGCCCGCGGTCGTGTGGGGGACGTAGACGAGGACGGCGGCCTTGCCCGCGAGATCGCCGGCGGCGGAGCGCACGCTCTCTGTGATGTCCACGAGCTGGCTCTGCCGCTCCGTGCTGACCCTGAATTCCTGCACGGCGCGTATCCTAGGCACGTGAACGAGTCTGCCCCGAGTCAACGCGAGCTGGACGCCTACCGCGAGGGCGCCGACCGCTTCCTCGCGGAGCTCGACGAGGAGTACTACCGCCACTTCGCGGGGCTGAAGCCGGACTATGAGATCGGTCCGATCTACGAGCGTCATGCCGACCTGACCGACCTCGAAACGGTGAAGCGGCTCGGTGCCGCGGTCCAGGGCCGCGAGAACCTCGAGCTCTACCGGTTCGGCTGCGAGGGCTACCTCGGCGAGCTGACCCGGACACACGAGGAGCGGATCGCGGAGCTCGAGGCCTCGATCGAGACCTCGCACGACGGGGGCACGGTCGGCTACCGGATGCTGCCGCCCACGATCGCGAACGAGCCCGACCGCGCCACCCGCGCGAGGCTCGAGGCCGCCCGGAACGAGCTGACCGAGGAGCACCTGAACCCGATCTACCTCGAGGCGGCCGGGCTCTCCCACGGGGCTGTCCGCGAACTGGGCACCGAGACGTACCTCGAGCTCTACCGCGACCGCTTCGGGATGGATCTCGAGGGGCTCGCCGCCCAGTGCCGAGACTTCCTCGACTCGACCGAGCGGATCTACGAGGAGTCGATGGACCGCGCGCTCCGCGAGCATGTCGGCGTCGGGCTCGCCGAGGCAGAACGCTGGGACGTCCGCCGCTTCTTCCGGGGCACGAACTGGGACGCTGCGTTCCCGGCCGACCGGATGCTGCCGGCGCTGCGCGGCACGCTCGCCGACCTCGGGATCGATCTCGACCGCCAGGCGAACGTCCACCTCGACGTCGATGCCCGGCCGACGAAGTCGCCGCGCGCCTTCTGCGCGCCGATCGAGGTGCCGGGCAAGGTGATGCTCGTGATCCAACCGATGGGCGGCCCGGACGACTGGCGCGCCCTCTTCCACGAGGCAGGCCACACCGAGCATTTCGCCTTCACCTCCGGCGACCTGAAGATGGAGGAGAAGCGCCTGGGCGACAACGCCGTCACCGAGGGCTGGGCGCAGCTCCTCGAGCAGCTGACCTCGGACCGCGGCTGGCTGACCCGGATGCTCGACTTCCCGCGCCCGCAGGAGTTCGCGCAGGAGGGCGCCGTCAACCTCCTCTTCTACGTCCGCCGCTACTCGGCGAAGCTCCTGTACGAGATCGAGTTCCACGCGGCCCCGGACGTGACCGCGATGCGCGGCCGCTACGTCGAGCTGCTCGGGGACGCGCTCAAGATCGAGCCGAGCGACACGGACTACCTCTCCGACATCGACTCGGGCTTCTATGTCACCTCGTACCTGCGCTCCTGGGCGTTCGAAGCCCAGCTCTCGACGTTCCTGCGCGAGGAGTTCGGGAGCGACTGGTTCCGCCGGCGCGAAGCCGGGTCGCTGCTGAAGGAGCTGTGGTCGCTGGGGCAGGCGCCGACCGCGGACGAACTGCTGAAGGACGTGACCGGCACCGCGGTCGAGCTCGAGGCGGTCGCGGACAAGATCCGCTCCGCCCTCCCGTCGCTCGCCTAGCCGCAGGGTGCTCCCCCTCCGAGACAACGCTCCCACGCGGACGCGCCCCTACGTCACGTGGGCGCTGATCGCGGCGAACGTGCTCGTCTGGGTGCTCTACCAGCTCCCCGATCTCGAGGGCTCGGTGCGCGAGCTCGCCTACCAGCCGTGCGAGGTCGTCAACCAGTGCGCGGTCACGGGCCAGGACTGGGAGGTGACCGCCTTCACCTCGATGTTCATGCACGGCGGCCCGGTCCACCTCGGCGGGAACATGCTCTTCCTCTGGATCTTCGGGAACAACGTCGAGGACGCGCTCGGCCACGTGCGCTACCTCCTCTTCTATCTCGCCGGCGGGCTCGCCGCGACCGCGCTGCAGTCCGCGGTCACGCTCGGCACCGGCACGCCGGCGGACGCGATGATCCCCAACCTCGGCGCGAGCGGAGCCGTCTCCGCGGTGCTCGGCGCCTACCTGCTCCTCCACCCGCGCGCCCGCGTCCTCACCGTCTTCTTCGTCGGCATCTTCTTCTTTCTCCGCGAGATCCCGGCCGTCTTCATGCTCGGGCTCTGGTTCGTGTTCCAGCTCGTCTCCGGGAGCGCCGCGCTCCAGCATCCCGAGCAGGGCGGCGGGGTCGCGTTCTTCGCGCACGTGGGCGGCTTCCTCTTCGGCCTGCTGCTCGTCAAGCTCGTCCAGCAGCATCGCCCGGCTCGGCCGGCCTGGTGAGCGGCTTCGAGGATCAGGTCCGCGCCGCGCTCGACCTGCTCCCGCCCGAGCTTGCCGCCGCGCTCGAGAACATCGCCGTCGTCGTCGAGGACGAGAACCCGAACGATCCCGACCTGTTCGGCCTCTACGAGGGGATCCCGCTGCCCGAGCGCGGGAGCGGCGGCTTCGGCCAGCTGCCCGACCGGATCGCGATCTACCGCAAGCCACTCGAGGAGGAGTTCCCCGACCCCGCCGAGCTCCGTGACGAGATCCGGATCACGGTGCTGCACGAGCTCGCGCACTACTTCGGCTTCGACGAGGACCGGATCGCCGAGCTGGGGTACGAGTAGCCGTGGTCGGCGTCCTCCAGGCCGTCGCGATCGTCTCCGGACTCGTCGGGCTGGGGGTCTTTGTTGTCTTTCTGTTCAGTCGCGAGCGTTGAGGGAATGGCGCGCCCGCCGCTCGCGTTTTCATGGACATGCAGACGATCAGAGAGATCCACGCGGAGATCGAGCGGCTGAGCGAGGAGCGGACGGAGCTCTACCACGAGCTGTCCCAGGCCCGGAGCGAGGCTGTTCGCGAGCAGATCAAGGCGATCGACGACCGGCTCCAGAGCCTCTGGGACCAGCACCGCGCCGAGCGCGCGCGCATCCGCTTCGGCGAGCGCGACGAGATCGTGCGCCGGGCCCGGGCCGAAGAGCGGCTGGAGAGGGCCGCCTAGTCTGAAGTAGCATCCGGCTCTCGATGAGCCGGTTCATGGGTCTGCGCGGAAACGAGGAGCCCGCCGACGAGGAGTCGGAGCGGGAGTCCCTGCGCCGGCAGCGGCTCGAGGCCGCCAAGGAGATCGAGTCGATCAAACGGGCGCTCGCCGAGCGGGTCGCCCATGTCCAGGAGCGGGAGCGGGAGCTCGCGCAGAGCCTCGCCAAGGTCGAGAAGCGGGCCGCCGCGCTCGAGTCCGAGGGCCGCACGCCCGTCCTCGACACCGTCCGGGCGAAGCTGGCCGAGGCGAAGTCGGCACGCGAGGCGCGCGGGGACGAGAAGGCGCGTGCCGAGCTGGAGCGCCTGCAGGAGCAGCTCGACGCCCGCACGGGCGACCTGGACGCGCGCGAGGCCGAGCTTGCGGCGCGCGAGCTGACCCTGGCGGCGACGCCCGAGCCGGAATCGGAGCCGGAACTCGTCGCGAAGGCGCCAGCGCCGAGCGAGGACAAGGAGCGGGAGCGAGCACTGGCGAAGCGCGAGCAGGCGCTCGAAGGCCGTTCCGGGGAGCTCGACACCCGCGCGATTGAGCTCGAAGCCCAGGTGACCGAGCTGGAGACCGGGAGGTCAGAGGTCGAAGCCCGCGCGCAGGAGCTCGCCGACCGCGCGGAGAAGCTCGACGACCGCACGAGGGAGCTCGACGACCGCGCCGGCGAGCTGGAGGCGAGGGACGAGGAGCTGACTGCCCGCGCCGCCGAGCTCGATGCCCGCGCCGAGGAGCTCGCGGCCCAGCCCGAGCCCGCGGTGCTCCCCCCAGCACACGACGAGCGGATCGCCGCCCAGCTGGCGGAGCTGCGAGCGGCCGAGGAGCTGTTTGTCAAGACCCGCGCCGAGCTCGCCAACCGCAGCGACGCGCTCGCCGAGCGCGAGGCCGGGATTTCGGTTCGGGAACGGGCCCTCGCGGCGAAGGAGTCGTCCGGCTCCGGTGAGTTGGAGGCGCTCGAGGCCCGGATCCGCCGGCTCGAGCAGGGCGGCCGCCGCGAGCAGCCCACGCAGACATTCAGCTCGGGCCTCAAGGCCCTCCAGGAGCGCGGCCTCCGCGGCTCCGAGCGGTCGGGCTAGCCTTTAGACTGAACGCGATCTTGGGGCGTTAGCTCAGCTGGGAGAGCGCCGCCTTTGCAAGGCGGAGGTCATCGGTTCGATCCCGATACGCTCCATTCGACCGGGCCGGTTCCGCTCATTCAGGCCCCGGGGGCCGGCATTGCCTCCCCACTCGGGCCGCCCTCGTAGACCGGCCTGGCACGGCTCAGCAGGAGCCCGACTGCGATCAGCCACACCGGAACGAGGATGAACCCGAAGAACCCGAGTGGTGTCAGCAGCGACGCTCCGATCACGATCGTGGCCCAGGCGAGCGGCGTCGGCAGCATTCCGTTTCGGCGTGCACCGAGGCCCGTGGCCAGCAGCATCGCCGCGAACGCCGCGTTCCACCCCAGCCAGTCGTAGGAATGGAGCTGGTTCAACGTGTAGACCGTCTCACGTTGCCCCTCGTGCGCCGCATTGGTCATCGCGGCCTCGAGCATCCCGACGAGCGCGAACGTCCCGGCGCCGAGCAGCGCGCCCGCGAAGGCCACCGAGCCGTGACCGGCGTCCCCGTTCCCCTGGGCCAGCCTTCGTCTCAGGGCTGCGCCGAAGAAGAGCAGGAGGAACGCGATCAACGGTGCGACCAGCAACGCGATGATCTGGTGCCGGCCTCGGTCGGCCTGCCAGTACGCGAACGTCTCGGCCGGTCCCGCCTCACTCGGGGGGTCATTCCGCAGCAGCGCGAGACCGACGAAGAACAAGATCCCAGCGAGGACGCCCGCGAGCGGGAGGAAGCGATCGAACCGATCGGAGACCACAGTGTTCCTCCTGTGAGGTTCATGCGAACCTACAGACAGCGTCGGCCGCCCAGTCGCCCTCAGTCGTGCGTCGTCGTCACTCCCGCGGCGGGCGGATGTCCTCGAGTCGGTCTACTCGCGCGAGGGCCGGAAACGCCCTGAACCACGAGAGCGCGATCGCGACCGTCAGCGCGCCGCCCGCGACGACCGAGCGCACCGTCCCGAAGACCGCCGCCGCGACCCCCGACTCGAACGCGCCCAGCTCGTTCGAGGCGCTGATGAAGACCATCTCGACCGCGTTCACCCGGCCGCGCAGCTCGTCCGGCGTCGCCAGCGCTACGGCGGTCGCCCGGACGTTGACGCTGATCATGTCCACGAAGCCGCCCACGGCGAGCGCGGCCAGGGAGAGCGGCAGCGAGCGTGAGAGCCCGAAGACGACCATCGCCGCGCCGAAGATCGCGACCGAGACGAGCAGCTTCCGGCCGGCGAAGCGCCCCAGCGGCCGCCGGGCGAGCAGGAGCCCCGCGAGGAGCGCCCCGATCGCCGGGCCGGTACGGAGCACGCCCAGGCCGATCGGGCCGACGTGGAGGATGTCCCGCGCGAAGACAGGGAGCAGCGCCACGGCCCCACCGAGCAGCACGGCGAAGAGGTCGAGCGCGATCGCGCCCAGCACGATCGGGGAGCGCCGGAGAAACGCGATCCCCCCGAGGAGGTGGGCCAACCCCGGAGCCTCGCCCACCGGCAGGGCGCGCGTCGCCCGCGGGCCCAGCCCCGACGCCGCCACGAGGGCGGCCGCGAGCAGCACCGCGGCGGTGCCGTAGGTCACTTCCGGCGACAGGACGAAGAGCAGCCCCCCGACCGCGGGCCCCGTCACGACCGCGGCCTGGCCCGCGACCGAGCGCAGCGCGAGCGCGCTTGCGAGCAGGTCGACAGGCACGAGCTCGGGCGCGAGCGAGCGCGAGGCCGGTGCGCCGATCGCGGTCACGACACCGGTCCCGGCCGCGAGGACGAAGAACGGCCACAGCCGATCGGCCCCGCTCAGGCTGACCACGAGCAGTCCGAGCGCGACCAGCATCTGCACCGCGAGCGCGACCGCAAAGATCAGCCTCCGCGAGAGCCTGTCCGCGAGCTGCCCGGCGGGAAGCGCGAGCAGCGGCAGCGGCAGGAACTCGGCGAGCCCGACGAGGCCGAGGTCGAGTGGGTTCCGCCGGATCGAGTACACCTGCCACCCCACCGCCACCACGAGCATCTGCATCGCGAGGCTCTCGGTCAGGACCGCCACCCAGAGCCGGCGGAAGTCACGGCGGCGGAGCGCGGGCGGGAGGCGCCTGCCCACCCGTCCGCGCAGGGCCGCCCGGCGCTGTCCGTTCGCCACTCGCGTCGGGCCCGCGTTCTAGGGGCGGGGCTCGGAGCGGGTGTCGCCGTCCGCCCGAGGGCGCGGGCCCGAGACGGCGCTCGCCTCGTCCTCCGGCGCCTCGAGTGCGCGGCGGACATGCGTGCGCGGATCGGCGTCCGCAACCGTGTCCTTGACCTCGCGCACGCCCTTGCCGAGCGAACGCGCAATCGTGGGCAGCTGCTTCGAGCCGAAGAGCGCGATCAAGATCACCGCGAGGACGATCAGCTCCACCGGGCCAGGCATGACGCCCAGCATAGTGCCGCTACCCTTTCTGGGGATGGCCCGCTTCCTGCTCTGCGCGCTGGCCGTC
>JBBQHQ010000061.1:0-14266 GCA_038324115.1 Gaiellales bacterium | reverse complement strand
CGTGATCTGCCGGTGGAGGGCGCTGACGATCCCGGAGGTCACGGACAGGTCGAGCCCGAAGGGGCTGCCGATCGCGATCACGCCGTCGCCGACCTGCACCGCGGACGAGTCTGCGAGCTGGAGCGGGGAGAGCGCCGACGCCGGCGCGTCGATCTTGATCACCGCGACGTCGGTCGAGGGGTCGGCCCCGACGAGCGTCGCCTTGTAGGTGGAGCCGTTCCCGAACTTGACCGAGATCGAGGCGGCGCCGTCGACGACGTGCTGGTTCGTGACGATGTGGCCGGCCTTGTCGAGCACGAAGCCCGAGCCCTGGGACTGGGCGGCTCCGGCGCCGCCGAGCTGGCCGGCGCTGCGCGAGCTGACGGTGATCTCGACGATGGACTTCGACGCGGTCTTGTAGACGGCGCCGATCGTCGTGTCGGAGGTCGCGGCGGGCGTGGCCGACTGGACGGTGACCTCGCGCACGGCCGTGGAGCCGTGGGCGTCGAAGACGGTGACGGCGGCCGCGCTGCCGGCGGCGCCGACGATCGTAGCGGCCGCCAGCGCGGCCGCGAGCCCGGCGCGACGGGGCCGGCGCTGCGGGGTCTGGACGGTGGGTGTCTCGTTCATCTCTGGGCGTGCCTTTCTGTGGCGGTCGTGGTGGTCGTTCCACAGAAGACCACCGCCGTCTAAGGCGACCCTGAGATGAGGCTAAGGATCTCCTAAGAGTCGCTCGGGGCGTTGCGGGCCCCGTTCAGCGTCAGCCGCATCCGGGTGCCGCCGCCGTCCGCATGCTCCGCCGTGACGGAGCCACCGTGCGCCTCGGCCACTTGGCGGACGATCGCGAGCCCGAGCCCCGACCCTGGCAGGTCCCGTGCCGAGCGGGCGCGGTAGAAACGATCGAAGACGTACGGGAGGTCCTCGGCGCCGATCCCAGGCCCATGGTCGCGCACGACGACCTCGCCGCCGGACACGGAGACCTCGACCTCGCCTCCCGGCGGGCTCCACTTCGCGGCGTTGTCGAGCAGATTCGAGATCGCCCGCTCGATCGTCGAGGGGACGCCGTGGATCACCGATTCCTCGAGGTGCGGCGTGAACGCGATTCCAGGCCGGTTCCGGCGGGTTCGCTCGATCGCCTCGGCGGTGGCGAGGTCGAGCCGGACGTCCTCGGGCTCCACGGGCGCGCTGTCTCCGCGGGCGAGCTCGACGAGCTCGGCGACGAGCATCGTCATCTCGGTCAGCTGCTCGGTGACGTCGTGGAGGAGCTTGCCGCGCTCGCCCGGGGGGAGCTCGCCGCCGCCCGCGAGCACCTCGATGTTCGTCCGCAGGCTCGTCAGCGGCGTCCGCAGCTCGTGCGAGGCGTCGGCGACGAGCTGCCGCTGGCGGGCGGCCGAGTCCTCGAGCGCGGCGAGCATCGTGTTGAAGGTGGTCGCGAGGCGCGCAAGCTCGTCGCTGCCCCCGGCCTCGATCCGGCGCGAGAGGTCGCGCGTCTCCGAGACCTCCTCCGCCGTCGCTGTCAGACGCCGCACGGGTGCGAGCACGCCCCGCGCCACGAGGAGTCCCAATCCCGCCGCGAGCCCGATCCCGGCCAACGTGATCGCGAGCAGCCAGCGGCTGATTCGCCGGAGCGGCCCGTCCACCTCGTTCAGAGGCCGGGCGATCTGGAGCGCGTAGCCCGGCTCGCTGAGGGGGACGGTGACGAGGCGGAGATGCTGCCCCGAGACATGCGCGTCCTCGAACAGGACGCCGGCGCGCCCCGCAGCCACCTTCCGCGCAGCGTCGGAGACAGGGAGCGTCACGTACGAGTCGGCCGGAAGGATCGGCTTTCCCGTCGGCTTGATCAGCTGGGTCGTGCCCTCGGCGCCGCCGAAGCGGTCACGCGGGATCACCAGGGTAGGACGGCCGGTGCGGGGATCGCGGGCGACGCCGACCTCGAGCGTGGCGGCTCGGTCCCGGAGGGCGGCGTCGACCTGACCGCGCAGCTCGTTCCGCACGAGCAGGTAGGTGAGCGCGGAGGCGCCGGCGATCGAGACCGCGACCGCGACCGCGACGAGCAGCGTCAGGCGGGTGCGGAAGGTCATGCGTCCCGGAGGGCGTAGCCGACGCCGCGGATCGTCTGGATCAGGCGCGGCCGCCCGCCCTGCTCCGTCTTGCGGCGGAGGTAGCCGATGTAGACGTCGAGCGAGTTGGAGCCGAAGCCGAAGTCGTAGCCCCAGACGCGCTCGAAGATGACCGAGCGGGTCAACACCTGGCGGGGGTTGAGCAGGAAGAGCTCGAGCAGCGAGAACTCGGTTCGGGTCAGCTCGATCTGGTCGTCCCCGCGGTGCACGAGCCGGGTGGCGGGGTCGAGTTCGAGGTCGGCGAACCGGAGGGTCTCGCCCTCCGCGGGCGTCGTTCGCCGGAGCAGGGCGCGTAGGCGGGCGAGCAGCTCCGCGAGCGCGAACGGCTTGACCACGTAGTCGTCAGCGCCGGCGTCGAGGCCTGCGACCCGGTCGGAGACCTCGTCCCGGGCGGTCAGCATCAGAATCGGCACCTTGCTGCCGGTGCGCCGGAGCCGGCGGGCCGTCTCCAGGCCGTCCAGTTCGGGCATCGAGACGTCGAGCAGGACGGCGTCGATGTCGTCCGCCCCGGCGAGCCGCTCGAGCGCGGCGAGGCCGTCCCCAGCCTGCTCCACCTCGTATTTCTCGAGCTGGAGGGCACGGCGAAGGGACTCGCGCACGGCGGTGTCGTCGTCTACGACCAGGATCCTCATCGGGGCCATTGTCGCGCAGGCAGCGGAGAACCGGCTAAGAGCGGGCTAAGAGTTGCCGCCGGCCTGATTCCCTCGATCGAGGGATCGTCCCTCGATCGAGGGACGTCCCTCGATTCAGGGATGGACGCGCTCCCGGATCTCACTACAACGAGAGAGGAAGGGGAGAGGGGCTGCGGGTCGCTGCGCAGCCCGTCCGAATCGGCGGACTCGGACGGGCGCGCGCTCCCGCGGAGGGGGCTCACCCGAATGGGGGAGGCCCATCGCGCCCAAACGGGGATGGGAGGACACCCCCCCGGGGCCGAATGCTTGCCTATGGGCGGGGTTTCTCTGTCCGGGCGCGGTCTCACCGCCCTGGGCGCCACAGCGGTCGGTCTCGCGATCGCCGGGATGGCGTTGCCCGCGGGGACGCTCCTGCTCTGGACGCTCAACCTATCCTTCACGCTCGCCTCGCTCTTCGCCGTCGTCGCGCTCCATTCCGCCGCGCGGCGGATCGCGAACCCCGAACAGCGGCGGCCGTGGCTCTACCTTCGGGCAGCCTGCGCGTTCTGGCTCGCCGGCCAGATCTCCTGGGACGCCGCGAACGCCGCCGGGGTGGTCGTCCCGTTTCCCTGGGTCTCGGACGTGGCCTGGCTCCTCTTCGCTCCGATCGCGCTCGCCGGTGTCTACCGGCTCGCGCCGGCCTCGAGCGGGGAGAAGCTAATCGCCCTCTTCGACGCGCTCGCGGTCGCCGTCGCCGTCGGAGCCGTCGTCACCGCCTTCTACTTCGACGAGGCCTCCGTCTCCACGCTCTCCGGACTCGCGATCGGCGTCGCCCTCTCCTACGGAGTTCTGCATTCCGCGATGGCGGCAACGATCGTCCAGGCGATCGTGACGCGGCGGGCCCTCCTCGGCCGACCGGAGCTCCTCGTCCTCAGCGTCGGCCTGCTGATCGAGGGGGTCGCCTTCAGCGTGTGGGCCGGGCAGCTCCTGACCGGCACCTACGTCGCGGGGACCTTCGTGGACCTTCTCTGGACGGTCGGCCTCGTCGCGATCGGCGCCGGCGGGCTCCTTGCAGTCGACGGCGCCCCGATCCCCGCCGCGACGGAGCGGGACATCCGGATCCGCAACGCACTCCCGAGCCTCGCCTCGCTCGTGCTCGTCGTCCTGGTCGTGGTCGCCGTCCGCACCGAGCAGCCGTACCGCGAGCGCTACCTCCTCTTCGGCGCCCTCGTGATCACGCTCGTGTTCTTCGTCGCCCGCTCCTGGCTCGCCTCTGCCGAATACGCGCGACTGATCGAACGGGAGCGCCTGGCAACCGACCGAGGCAACCGCTTCTTCACTCTCGCTCCCGAGATGTTCGCGATCTCCCAAGGCGACCGCTTCGTCCGGGTCAACCACCGGTTCAGCGAGGTGCTGGGATACGGCGAGGAGGAGCTGCTCGCCGGGTCGTTCCTCGACATCGTCCACCCCGACGACGTCGAGGCGACGCGAGCCGAGCTTGCGAGGCTGGAGCGGGGCATGGTCACGCTCGCCTTCGAGAGCCGCCACCGCCGCAAGGACGGCGCCTACGCGTGGTTGCTCTGGAACGCCCGCCCCGACCCGGTCAGCGGGCTCGTCTATGCGGCCGCGCAGGACATCACCGCGCGGAAACAGGCCGAAGCGGCTCTGCGTGAGAGCGAGGAGCGGTTCACCGAGCTCGTCACGACCATTCCGGAGGTCTTCTTCATCGCCGACGCGCACCTGGGCGGGACGCTTTACGTCAGCCCTGCCTACGAGACGATCTGGGGGCACACCGTCGAGAGCCTGCGGGACGATCCGCTCTCCTGGCTCGAGGCTGTGCACGAGGACGACCGCGCGCGCGTTCTCGCCGGGCTCGAGCGCGTCAACGAGGACGGCCGCGTCGAGCACGAGTTCCGCGTCGTCCGGCCGGACGGCGAGGTGCGCCTGGTCAAGGAGGTCGTGACGCTGATCCGTAACGAGGACGGTGTCCCAATCCGGCATGTCGGCTTCGGCTCCGACATCACCGAGCAGCGCGAGCTGGAGCAGGAGCTCCAGCACTCCCGCCGCCTCGACGCGATCGGCCGGCTCGCCGGCGGGGTCGCCCACGACTTCAACAACATCCTCACCGGCGTCGCCGGCTACGCCGAGCTCGCGCTCGGTCGTGGTGACGTCCGGGGCGGGCTCAGGAACGACCTCGAGGAGATTCTCGGCGGCGCCCGCCGGGCCAGCGAGCTGACCCGGCAGCTGCTCACCTTCGCGCGCCGCCAGGTCGTCCAGCCGACGATCGTCGACCTCAACGACTTGATCGAGGGGGTCAACGGCTTCCTGCGCGGCGCGATCCGCGAGGACGTCGTCGTCACCACCGAGCTCGGCGCCCGGCTCCCGCGCGTCAAGGCCGACCCGCAGCAGCTCGAACAGGTGCTGATGAACCTCGTTCTCAACGCGCGCGACGCGATGCCCGACGGCGGCATGCTGACGATCTCGACCCGCGCGCTCGGGCCCGGGGAGGTCGCGCTCGCGGTCGCCGACACCGGCGTCGGCATGTCCGACCAGGTGCTCTCTCGGCTCTTCGAGCCGTTCTTCACGACCAAGGACGTCGGCAAGGGCACGGGGCTCGGCCTTGCCACCGCGTACGGGATCGTCGAGGACTGTGGCGGCCGGATCTCGGTCGAGAGCTCCCTCGGCGAGGGCAGCGTCTTCACGGTCGTCCTGCCGGTCACCGACGCGGTCAGGGCGGAGGCCGCCGGCCCCGCGCTCGAGCCGTGCCTCGGCGGCTGCGAACGGATCCTCTTCGTCGAGGACGACGACCTCGTCCGCCGGTTGACCCACGAGATGCTCGAGCGCGAGGGCTATTCCGTGACCGTCTGCGAGACGCCGCTCGAGGCGCTCGAGTACGAGGGGGAGTGGGACCTGCTCCTGACGGACGTCGTGATGCCGGCGCTGAACGGCCCGCAGCTCGCGCTCCGCCTGGCCGAGACCCGTCCGCCGTTCCGGGTCCTCTTCACCTCCGGCTACTCCGGCGACACCATGATCGAGGAGGGCGCGCTCGACCCGGACATGGCGCTTCTCCAGAAGCCGTTCTCGCGGGACGAGCTGACCCGGCGCGTCCGCGAGGCGCTGGACGGCCCCGTGGGCGTACGGCCGCTCCGCCAGCCGGCGCGCGCCTAGGCACTGGGCTCAGCGCTCGAGGTCGTCGCCCTCGAAGGCCGCCAGGCTGTCGCGGAACGAGCCGGGGATCTCGGCCGGCCTGCGCTCCTCGAGGTCGATCAGGACGAGCGTCTGCGTCGCCGTCACCATCAGCAGGTCGTCGGAGGTGCGGCAGGCGGCGCACTCGTACGTGAGGCTCGTCCGCCCGACCCGGGCCGGCCGGACGAAGATCTCGAGCTCGTCGTCGAAGCGCGCCGGGGCGTGGTACTCGACCGCGGAGGCGCGCATGACGAAGTCCCGCCCGTCCACCCAGGCGCTCTCGAACCCGAGGTGCCGGTGGTACTCCGTCCGGGCGTGGTCGAAGTAGGGGAGGTAGCGGCCGTAGTAGACGACGCCCTGCGCGTCGGTGTCCGAGAACCAGACCCGTGTCGTCGCAGAGAACTTGAACGGCGGCCGCCGGTCGGTGGGGCCGTTCACGCCCGGATCAGGCCGAGCACCTCGTCGCGCCGGGCCTCCATCTCGGCCTCCGAGAGCGCCTCCAGGTTGAGGCGGAGCAGCGGCTCGGTATTGGACGGACGCACGTTGAAGTGCCAGTCGTCGAACTCCACCGACAGGCCGTCCAGGTGGCTGATCGCGCCCTCCGAATAGCGCTGCTCGAGCTCGCGTAGCTTGCCCTCGACGTCGGCGACCGGGGTGTTCAGCTCGCCGGTGATGAAGTAGCGCTCGCGGTACGGGCGCAGGATCTCCGAGAGCTTCCGGCCCCGCTTCGAGATCAGCTCCAACATCAGCAGGAACGGGACGACCCCGGAGTCGGCCTGGGAGAAGTCGCGGAAGTAGTAATGGGCCGAGACCTCGCCGCCGAAGAGCGCGTCCGCCTCGCGCATGCGGTGCTTGATGTAGGCGTGGCCGACGCGGTTGATCAGCGCCTCGCCGCCGGCGGCCTCGATCGCCCGCTTGACCGCCCAGCTGGCGCGAACGTCGTAGATGACGCGGCCGCCCGGCTCCTTCTCGAGCACCGACTCGGCGAGGAGCGCGGTGACGAAGTCGCCGGGGACGAACTCGCCGGTGTCGTCGACGAAGAAGCAGCGGTCGGCGTCCCCGTCATACGCGACCCCGAGGTCGGCGCCCTCCGAGAGCGTCTTCTCGACGATGAACTCGCGGTTCTCGGGGAGAAGCGGGTTCGGCTCGTGGTTCGGGAAGGTCCCGTCCGGCTCGAAGTAGCAGGTGACGGCGTCGATCGGCAGCCGCTCGAGCACCGGCGGCAGCATCACGCCGGCCATCCCGTTCGCCGCGTCGATCACGACGCGCAGCGGCTTCATCGCGGCCACGTCGACGAACGAGAGCACCTTGTCCACGAAGCCTGCGGTGACGTCCTTCTGCTCGACGGAGCCGCGGGCGGAGGCGCTGTCCCGGCTCCCGGCGACGAGCTCGAGCGCGCGGTCGCGGACGTCGAAGAGGCCCGACTCGCCCCCGACCGGCAGCGCGCCGGCCCGGACGATCTTCATCCCGGTGTACTCCTTGGGGTTGTGCGAGGCGGTGACGCAGACCCCGCCGTCGAGCTCGAGCTCGCCGACGGCGTAATAGACCATCTCGGTGCCGACGAGGCCGAGGTCGAGCACGTCGGCGCCGGCGTCGGCCGCCCCCTCGATCAGGGCCTTCGCCATCGTCGGCGAGGACAGTCGCGTGTCGCGCCCGACGGCAATCGAACGGGGGCGGAACTGCTCCACGTAGGCACGGCCGATCGCGTAGGCGCCCTCCTCGTCGAGCTCGGAGGGGTGCAGCCCGCGCACGTCGTACGCCTTGAATACCTTGGGGTCGAGCACGCCTCGATGCTAGGGGAAAACGGCCGCGGGACGCCGGCGGGCACGCCTACACTTGGTCTGTCGTGGAACGCAAGCTGGCAACCGTGGTCTTCGTCGACCTGGTCGGCTCGACCGAGTACGTCGCCTCACGCGACCCGGAGGTCGTACGGCGGCGCGTCACCTCGTTCTTCGACCACGTCTCGCAGTGCGTGACGCGCTACGGCGGGATCGTGGAGAAGTTCGCCGGCGACGCCGTGATGGCCGCCTTCGGGATCCCAGTGGCCCACGAGGACGACTCCGAGCGGGCGTTGCGGGCCGCCGAGGCGATCATGGACGGCGTCCACGGGCTCGGGCTCGACGCGCGGATCGGGATCGAAGCCGGCGAGGTGGTCGCCGACGAGTCGGAGTCGACCTTCGCCACCGGGGAGGCCGTGAACGTGGCCGCGCGGCTCCAGCAGCTCGCCGCGCCCGGCGAGGTCCTGCTCGGGCCGCTCGCGTACCGGCTGACCGGCCACTGCCTCGAGGCCGAGGACCGCGGCGTCGTGGATCTCAAGGGTCTTGGCCCGGCCCTGCCCGTGCGGCGCTTCCTCCGGATCGTCGACTCGGCGGAGCGGCCTCAGAGCGTCCGCGCCTCGTTCGTCGGCCGCGAGGAGGAACTCGAGCTCCTGCACACGACCTTCGCGCGCACCGTCCGCGACCGGCGCGCCCATCTCTTCACGATCTACGGAGAGCCCGGCGTGGGCAAGAGCCGGCTCGGCCGGGAGTTCGTGGACGGGGTCGAGGGCGCGACGACCCTCGTCGGCCGCGCGCTCCCCTACGGCGAGGGGATCACCTACTGGCCGATCGCCGAGATGGTCAAGGTCGCCGCCGGGATCACGGACGACGACCCCGTCCAGCAGGCCGTCTCGAAGCTGCGGGCGGCGTGCGGGGACGACGCGGTCGCCGACCTGCTCGCGCTCGCGGTGGGCGTGCTCGAGGGGATCGAGACCGAGCGGAGCCAGCAGGAGATCGCCTGGGCCGCGCGCGAGTGGGCCGCCGAGCTCGCCTCGGCCCAGCCGTTGATCCTGATCTTCGAGGACATCCACTGGGCCGAGGAGCCGCTGCTCGAGCTCGTCGAGCATCTCGCCGAGCGGGTCAAGGACGCACCGCTGCTCGTCGTCTGCCTGGCCCGTCCGGAACTGCTCGACCTGCGTCCCGGCTGGGGCGGCGGCCGCGTCCGCGCGACCGCGATCGAGCTCGAGCCCCTGCTGCCGGCGGAGAGCGAGGAGCTCGTCGAGGCGCTGCTCGCCGACCGAGACCTCTCCGCATCCGAGCGGCGCACCCTGCTCGAGAAGACGGAGGGCAACCCGCTCTTCGTGGAGGAGACGATCCGTGTCCTCCTCGACGGCGGCGCCCCGTCGAAGCGGATCCCGGACACCGTCCAGGCGATGATCGCGGCCCGGATCGACCGGCTCCCGCGCGCCGAGAAGACGGCGCTGCAGCGCGCATCCGTGGTCGGCCGGATCTTCTGGGAGGGCTCGCTGGAGCGGCTCTCGCCGGAGGTGGAGCTGGAGCCGGTGCTGGCCGCGCTCCTGGAACGCGACTTTCTCACGCGCGAGAGCCGCTCGACGATCTCCGGCGAGCGCGCCTACCGCTTCAAGCACGTCCTGATCCGCGACGTCGCCTACTCCGGGCTGACGAAGAGCGCGCGGGCCGAGCTGCACCAGCACGTCGCCGAGTGGCTCCGGGACCGCGCCGGCGATGAGCTCCTCGAGATCCGCGCCTACCACCTCGACCAGGCGACGACGCTGCTCGAGGAGCTCGACGGCAGCGTGCCGGACGAGCTCGCGCATGCCGCTGCGACCGCCCAGGAGGCCGCGGGCCGGCGCGCGCTCGCCCGCGAGGCGAACCGGCCGGCACGGCGTCTCCTCCTCCGCGCCCAGCAGCTGGAGCCGACCCTGGAACGACGCTACCAGGCCGCGAATGCCGCGGGCCGGCTCGCCGACTTCCCGGCTCTCGCCGCGGAGATGAGCGTCGTCTTCGAGGAGGCCACACGGGCCGGCGATGCCCGGCACCAGGGCCTCTCGCTCGTCGCGCTCGCGGAGGTCGCCCTGCTCCGCGACGCCGACCTGCCGCGCGGCCGGGAGCTCGTCGAGCAAGCCCTCGTGCTCCTCGACGACGCCGACCCCGAGGACCGGTTCGAGGCGCTCTCGGTTCGCGGCCGGATCGCGTGGTGGCTCGGCGACCTCGACGACGACGAGCGCTGGATCGGCAAGGCGCTCGAGATCGCGCGCGAGACGGGGCGGAAGGATCTCGAGGCGAGTGCGCTCGAGGAGCTCGCGAGCGCCGCGATCGCCCGGCTCGACCTCGAGCGCGCGGCGAAGCTGAACGCCGAGGGTGTCGAGCTCGCCGAGGAGAGCGGGAACATCAGCTCGCTCGCCTGGGTGCTCGCCTCCCAGGCACGGATCGACGAGCTCCGCGGCCGCTACCCGGAGGCCGCGGTCAACCTCGCCCGGGCGGAGGAGCTCTTTTCCCAGTCCGGGAGCGCCTGGGCGCTCGCCCGCGTCAACAACCATCAGGGCTGGGTGGCCTGGAAGTCGGGTGACGCGCTGGGGGCCGAGCGGCGCTTCCGGGACGCGATCCGGATTCTCCAGCCGGTCGAGGACCGCGGCACGCTCTGCGAGAGCCAGCGCGCGCTCGCCCAGGTGCTGCTCGAGAACGGGAAGACCGACGAGGCGGAGCGGTTCGCGCTCGAAGCGCGCCTGACCGTGGGCCAACATGACCACAGCTCCCGCGCGACGACCCGGATGGCCCTCGGGCTCGTGCGGGCGGCGCAAGGGCGGGACGACGAGGCCGAGACGCTGCTCCGGGAGGCGCTCGGGGTGATCGCGGACACCGACCTCCGGCACGTGCGCTGCGAGATCCTGACCGCCCTCGCCGACTTTCTCTGGAGCCGCGGGCGGAACGACGAGTCGCAGCAGCTCCGGGCGGAGCTCGCCGGCTACTCGCTCTCGCCCGCGTAGAGCACGCGGCGGATCGCCTGGGTCGAGGCCTCGTCGGGGGACTCAGAGATCACGGTCGCGGGCCGCTCGAACCGGGCGAGCGCGGCGCGGAGTGGCTCGGCCCTGAGCGACCCCTCGCCGTAGGGCAGGTGGTGCGTCTCGGTCCGGGTCGCCCAGGCGCTGTCGGAGAAGTGGATATGGAACGGGGCGCCGGGCTCGATCACCGCGTCCGCCGCCTCGAGCGCGACGGCGAACGCCTCCACCTCGATGTAGGCGCCGTCGGAGGTGGCGTGCATGTGCGCGAAGTCGACGACCGGCCGCACCCAGGGGAGGCGGGCGGCGATCTCGACGGTGTCCTCGAGCGACCCGAGCTCGCTGACGCGGCCCATCACCTCGACCCCGAACGCGACGAGGCGGTCCTTCGTCTCCAGCCTCTCGCGCAGCACACCCAGCCAGGCGACGACGTCGTCGAGGGTCTGCGCGCGCTCGCGGCCGAGCCAGAAGCCGGGGTGGACGACGACGATCTCGGCGCCCGCGGCCGCGGCGATCCCGGCGCTCCGGTCGAGCGCGCCGAGCGCCATCCTCGACTTCTTCGGATCGGGGTGGCCCGGGAAGGCGAAGAGCGGCGCGTGCACCGAGAGCGCGACGTCGTGCTCGCGGGCGACCTCGCCGAGCCGCTCCGCCCACGGGTAGTCCATCCAGAAGCCGCCCTCGAAGTCGAGCTCGCAGGCGCTGTAGCCGCGCTCGACCACGATCCGGATCGCCTCCTCCGGCGACTCCCGGGAGGGACAGCGCGCCGGGCCGAGGCGAAGGCTTCCCACCGACGTGACGCTACCGGACACGGCCCGGTGCCAGACACGGGGACACGTCCCAAGGGAGGGGAGGGGAAGGGAGTCCGTCCGACGCAGGTCCTACCCTTTTCGGCATGGCACAGCATCCCTCGCCCCAGCGTCCTTCTCGAATCGACCTGCTCGAGCTCGACATCGACCTGCGGCTCGCCGACCTCTGGCGGGAGGCGGCCGAGGTGGGCGACTGGAGTCTCGACGTGATGGCGGCCTTCATGCGTGCCGCGTACGGGAAGGGCTACTGCGACGCGCTCACCGAGGACGCGCCCGGCTCCCTCTGCCACGACCACGGCTACCGCGTTCCCGGTCGCCGCGTCGCGCCGCTCAGCAGCAAGACGGCCCAGCAGTAGCAGCCGCCCCAGGCGGGGCTTCGGCGCTACGATCCCACCGTGGCACGGCAGCGGAATCCGGCGCGCCTCGTGATCGCCCTCTCGGTGGCGGCGGTCCTTGCGGTCTTCCTCCTCTACACCTCGATCGCGGGGGGAGGGACCCCGTCGGTCACCCCGAGCCAGCTCGCCTCGCAACAGGGCGTCGTCACGCTCGCGGGCAAGGTGCAGCCCGGCTATCGCGGCGACTCGTACGGCGCCGGCCTGCGCTTCGGTCTGCGCGACCGTGAGGGCGGCTCGCCGAAGACGGTGACCGTCCTCTACAAGGGCTCCGTCTCCGACCAGTTCAAGGCCGGCCGCGAGGTCTCGGTCAAGGGCAGGCTCCAGAACGGCACCTTCATCGCCCTCAAGGACTCCCTGGTGACGAAGTGCCCGTCGAAGTACACCGCCGAGAAGTCCCCGGCGTAGATGCCTGAGCGGGTCGATGCCTGAGCTCGGGCGTGCCGCGCTCGTCGCAACGCTCGGGCTCGTGCTCTACGCGCTCGTCGCGGGCGCCTGGGCCGCGCACAAGCGCCGCCGCCGCCTGGCCGCGTCCGCGCAGAACGCGCTGATCGCGGCGTTCGGCACCTCCCTCGTCGCGTCGCTCGTGCTCGTCGCCGCCCTCGTCCGGCACGACTTCTCGTTCCGCTATGTCGCCGAGCACACGAGCCGCGAGCTGCCGGCCGGCTACACGGTCTCGGCCTTCTGGGGCGGCCAGGAGGGCTCGCTCCTCCTCTGGCTGCTGATCCTCACGGGGTACGGCGCAACTGCGGTGCTCCTGAACCGGCGGAGCGCCCGTGACCTGATCGCCTGGGTCGTGCCCGTGCTCGGGGCTGTGGCGAGCTTCTTCGCGCTGCTCGTCGTCGCCGTCGCGAGCCCGTTCGCGACCCAGGCAGCCCCGGCGGACGGGGCCGGGCTGAACCCAAGCCTGCAAAACCCGTACATGATGGCCCACCCGCCGCTGCTCTACCTGGGCTACGTCGGCCTGACCGTCCCCTTCGCGTTCGCGATCGGCTCGCTGCTCGCGCGCCGCTCGGACGAGCGCTGGATCGTCGCCACCCGCCGCTGGACGCTCGTCGCCTGGACGGCGCTCGGGGTCGGCCAGCTCCTCGGCTCGCACTGGGCGTACGAGGAGGTGGGCTGGGGCGGCTACTACGCGTGGGACCCCGTCGAGAACGCGGCCCTGATGCCGTGGCTCGCGGCCACCGCCTTCCTCCACTCGGTGATGATCCAGGAGAAGCGCGGGATGCTGAAGGTCTGGAACATCCTCCTCGTGATCCTCGCCTTCAGCCTGTCGATCTTCGGCACGTTCCTGACCCGCTCCGGGATCGTCAGCTCGATCCACGCCTTCACCCAGAGCTCAATCGGCCCCTGGTTCCTGGGCTTCATCGTCCTCGTCGTGCTCGGCTCGCTCGCACTCGTCTTCGCCCGGCTGGAGCTCCTGCGTGCCCGCACGAAGCTGGAGTCGCTCGTCTCGCGGGAGGCGACCTTCCTCTACAACAACCTGCTCCTCGTCGCGCTGACCTTGACGATCCTCTGGGGGGTCGCCTACCCGATCCTCTCGGAGGCCGTGCGCGGCGAGGCTGTCACGGTCGGGCGGCCCTACTACGACTTCTTCCTCCGGATCTTCGGGTTGCCGCTACTGCTCCTGATGGGAATCGGCCCGCTCGTCGCGTGGCGCCGCGCCTCCGTGCGCAGCCTCGTCGCGATCTTCGTCTGGCCGCTCGGCTTCTCGTTGGCCGCCGGCGCCGTCCTTCTGGCGCTGGGGGCCGGCTCGTCGATCCCCGGGCTCGTCGCCTACACGTTCTCCGCCTTCGTGCTCGCCTCGATCGCGCTCGAGTTCGTCCGCGGCACCCGGGCCAGGCACGCGCTTGCGCCCGGCTCCTGGGCGGGGGCGTTCTCCGACCTCGTCGCCCGCAACCGCCGCCGCTACGGGGGCTACATCGTCCATGCCGCGATCGTCCTGCTCGCCCTCGGGATCGCGGGCTCGAGCGCGTACGACAGCGTCCAGGAGGGGCGGCTCGCGAAGGGGCAGACGCTCTCGGTCGGCGGCTACGACCTCACGTACCGCGGCCTGACCGAGCGGGAGGCGGCGAACGCCACGGAGATCCGGGCCGTCCTCGCCGTCCGCCGCGGTGGCGACGACCTCGGCACCGTCCTCGCCGGCAAGAACGCCTACACCGCCGAGCAGCAGGTCTCGAACGAGGTCGGGATCCGAACGAACTACCTCACGGGCGAGAACCTCTTCGTGATCGCGGAGCAGGTCAACCCCGACGGCACGGTCTACCTGCTCGTCTACGTCCAGCCCCTCGTCAACCTGAACTGGCTGGCCGGATTCGTCTTCCTGCTCGGCTCGCTGGACGCGCTCTGGCCCGTCGCGCGCGAGCTGCGCCGCCTCGCGGTGCGCTACGCGGGC
>JBBQHQ010000060.1:0-14675 GCA_038324115.1 Gaiellales bacterium | reverse complement strand
CCGGACCGGGTCAAGCTCGAGTACGTCGAGCACAAGGCCTCGTTCTCCCTCACCTAGATGGTTGATGCCATGAGATCGTTCGTCTCGGGGTGCGTTCTGGCCGCTCTGGGGCGCGGCGGCAGGCCGCCGCCGATGCTGGCGGCATCGGTGGTGGCCTGGCGTCGCGAAGCGGACGGCGCGGCTGCAAGGCCGCGCAGCGGCCTGGAAGCCGGGCCGGGAGCGGCCCAGACACGCCAGAGCGCGCACCGAGCGCGCGAGATCGTGGCGTCAATCATCTAGTGCTGCTCGTCGCGGGTGCCGGGATGGCCGGCCTCGTCGCGGCCGCGCGGGCGCGGGAGCTGGGCGCCGAGGCGGTCGTCCGCGAGAAGGGCGACCGGGCGGGCGGCTCGATGCTCCTCTCGAGCGGCGTGATCTGGCGCCACCGCTCTGCCGAGGACTTCCTGCACGAGTGCCCGGGAGGCGATCCGGCGCTGCAGCGGCGGATCGTTGAGGAGCTGGACGGCGCCCTCGACTGGCTGGAGGGGCTGGGCGCGCCCGTGACCGAGCGGACGACGGGGAACCCGCGCACGGTCGGGCGCCGGTTCGACACCCGCGGGCTCACCGACGCGCTCGTCCGCGCGGCCGGCGACGTCCGGCTCGGGGAGCCCTTCGCGGAGGCCGACGTCCTCGCCACCGGCGGCTTCGGCGTCCGCCTTGCGCGCGAGCGGGGACTGCTCCTGCGGGGCGCGCCGTGGAGCGAGGGCGACGGCCTCGCCTACGGGCTGGCGCGCGGCGGCGACCTGACCGCCGGGCTGGACGAGTTCTACGGCCGGAACATGCCCGCCGACGTGCCGGAGCAGGACTACGTCCGCGCCTCGCAGCTCTACGCCGCGCACGCCCTCGTGCTCGACGGCGAGGGCCGGGAGTTCTTCGGCGAGCCGAGCTGGTCCGAGACCGACCTCGTCCAGGCGACCGCGCGGCTCCCCGGCCGGGAGGCGTGGTACATCGTCGACGGGCGAGCGCTGCGGCAGTCCGTGCGCGAGCGCACCGTCGCCGACCTCGTCGACGCCGCCCGGGCCGCTGGTGGAGACGTGCGCCCCGCCGACGAGCTTCCGTTCGCGCTGCCCGCCTCACCGAAGCTCGCCGAGCCGCCGTTCCTCGCGATCCGGGTCCGGCCCGCGGTCACCCACACCGTGGGTGGGCTCCGGATCGACGAGGACGCCCGCGTCCTTCGCGACGACGGCACGCCCGTCGCCGGGCTCTTCGCAGCGGGCGCGGACGCCGGCGGGATCTTCACCGGCGGCTACGGCAGCGGGCTCGCGGCGGCGCTCGTCTTCGGCAGGATCGCGGCCGAGACCGCGCTGGCCGAGTGCGCTCTGGCCTAGTCGTTCGTCGCGTACGCGGGCAGGACGACGTGGATCGACGTGCCGCCGTCGGGGCCCTGCTCGACCGAGAACCGGGCGTTCAGTGTCGCCACCCGCTCCTCGATCGCCTCGAGCGCGCGCATCCGCCGCTCGCCCTTGCCGTTGTCGAAGATCACCGCCTCGAGCCCGCCCTCGGCTGTCTCGCGCACGTCGACCCGGATCCGCGTCGGGGGCCCGCGCAGAACGGCCTGGTTGAGCGCCTCGCGGATCACCTGGTAGAGCCCGATCTGCTCCCGCTCGCCGAGGCGGTCGGCGTGCGCGACGTCGAGCTCGATCTGGAGCTTGTGCTGGAGCCCGAGCTGGTCGGCCAGCTCGCGCACGGCCGGCCCGAAGCCTTGGTCGCGGAGGACGACCGGCTCGATGTTGAAGGAGAGGTCGCGGAGCGAGCGGATCGTCTCGCGGTGCTTCTCGAGCGCCGGGGTGAGGATCCCGAGGGCGTCCTCGGTGCGCCCGCCCTCGATCGCGTGGGACGCCGCGTCGAGCATCAGCGCGATCCCGGAGAGGTTCTGGACGGGGCCGTCGTGGAGGAAGAGCGCCAGCCGCCGGCGCTCGTCCTGCTCGGCGGTGATGATCCGGTCGGCCAGGCGTGCCCGCTCGTCCTCGCGCACCGCCGCGTCCGCGAGGAGGCGGGCGTTCTCGATCTCGACGAGCTCGTGGCGCCGGCGCTCGCTGAAGATCAGGTAGAGCGCGGCCGACCCCGCCGCGACGACCAGGGCGATCGGGAGCCAGACCGCGAGGGTCATCGGCAGGGGGTCAATCGATGATCGCGTCGCGCAGGGCGATCGCGACCGCATGTGTCCGCGTGTCCGCCTCGAGCTTCGCGAGGATGTGGCGGACGTGGCTCTTGACCGTCTCCTGGCTGATGAAGAGCTTGGCGGCGACGTCGGCGTTCGACATCCCGTCTGCGAGCAGCTGCAGGATCTCCCGCTCGCGCGAGGTCAGCATCTCGTTCTGGTCCTTGCCGGTCAGGAAGGACGGCATCAGCGCCGGGTCGACGAAGCTCTCGCCGCCCGCGACCTTCTCGATCGCGCGTAGCAGCGTCGCGTGCGGGGCCTCCTTGAGGATGTAGCCCTTGGCGCCGGACTCGAGCCCCCGGCCGAGGAGGGAGCGCTCGCTGTAGGCGGTGAAGATCAGGACGGCCGTCTCGGGCACCGACTCCTTGATCAGCTTCGTCGCCTCGAGCCCGTCCATCCCCGGCATCCGGACGTCCATGATCACGACGTCCGGGCGCCGCCGCTCGACGAGTGCGACCGCCGCTGCTCCGTCCGCGGCCTCACCGATCACCCGGATGTGGGGCGCGCGGGAGAGCGAGAGGCGGAGGCCTTCGCGCACGACCTCGTGGTCGTCCACGATCAGGCAGGTGATCTCGTCAGGCATCGGACGGGGATTGTATGCCGCGGTGCGGCCTACACCGCCAGCGTTCGCTGCTCGGGCGAGGTTCGGACGAGGCGAGACGTGATTGGATGGCGCGATGGAGCTGCCCGGCGGGATCCGCCGCCTCACCGTCCCGTTGCCGACGCGGCCCGGCCACGTCCACTGCTACCTGCTCCCGGGCGAGGACGGCTGGACGCTCGTCGACTCCGGGATCGGCGGCCCCGAGGCGGCCGAGCGCTGGGCCGCCGAGCTCGCCGGGGTCGAGGTCGCGCGGATCTTCATCACGCATTTCCACCCCGACCACGTGGGCGCGGCGGCCGAGGTGCACGAGGTCACCGGCGCGCCCGTCCACCAGGGCGCGCTCGACTACGAGCAGTGCGAGCTCGTCTGGTCGGACGACGACTGGCCGGGTCGGATCGCGGACTGGTTCACGCGGCACGGCGTCCCCCAGCCGAGCGTGGACGAGCTGATCGCCTCCGGCTCGGTCTACCGGCCCTTCGTCCACTTCCAGCCCGACCCGGTGCGGGTGCGGGCCGGCGACCTCGTGGGCAGGTGGGAGGCCGTGGACGCGCCCGGGCACGCCGACGGGCAGCTCTGCCTGCTGCGCGAGGGGATCCTGGTCTCCGCCGACCATCTGCTGCCCCGGATCACCCCGACGGTCGGGCTCTGGCCCGAGAGCCGTCCCGACCCGCTCGGCGACTTCCTCGAGGCGCTCCGGCACACGATCGCGCTGGCGCCGACGCTCGCGCTCCCCGGTCACGGCGACCCGATCGAGGATCCGGTCGGGCGCGCCCACGAGCTGATCGAGCACCACCGGGAGCGGCTCGAGGTCGCCGAGGCGGCGCTGACGGAGGTCCCGCGGACAGGCTACGAGGTGTCCTACGACCTCTTCGGAGCCCAGCTGAAGCCCGTTTCGCGGCGCTTCGCGGTGGCCGAGGCGCTCTCCCACCTGGAACGGCTCGTCCGGGAGGATCGAGCGGAGCGGCACGAGGATGGCGGCCGGGTTGCCTATACTGCGCCCCAGCTTGGACGACGAGCATCCGCCTAGTACCTGCGCCCCGGGACTGACCGGGGCATGAGCGATTTCTTCCGGATCCTCGCGATCTTCTTGCTGATCCTCGGCAACGCCGTCTTCGTCGCGGCCGAGTACTCGCTCGTGACCGCCCGGCGGGGGCGGCTCGAGACCGACGCTGAGCGAGGGAGCACGAGCGCGCGGGCCGCGCTGAACCTGATGGACAACCCCGTCGGTTTCATCAGCACGGTCCAGATCGGGATCACCGTCTTCGGGATCGCGCTCGGCTCCGTCGGCGAGCCGCTGATCTCGTCCTACTTCGACTCCTACATCTCGCACGGGCTCGCGTACGCCCTGTCCTTCTTGATCCTGACCTACCTCAGCGTCGCGCTCGGCGAGCTCGTCCCCAAGTCGATCGCGCTCCAGCGCGCCGAGCCGCTCGCGCGCGCCGTCGCGTTCCCGCTCCGGTTCCTGCAGCGGCTGACGGGCCCGTTCGTCTGGGCGCTCCAGATCTTCGCGAACGCGGTCACGCGCCTCTTCGGCGTCCGGCCGGCCCCGGCGGGGGAGCTCGCCCACACCGAGGAGGACATCCGCCAGATCGTGGCGGGCGCCGAGGACGCGGGCGTGATCGCCTCGACCGAGGAGGAGATGCTCTACAAGGTCTTCGACTTCGCGGACAAGGAGGTCCACGAGGTGATGGTGCCGCGGCCGGAGGTGGTCGCGATCAAGGCCGACCTCCCCTCGGAGGAGGCGCTCGGAGCCCTGCTGGAGTCGCCGTACACGCGCTATCCCGTCTACAAGGAGTCGCTGGACGAGATCATCGGCGTCCTCCACGTCCGCGATCTCTTCTCGGCGCTGCACGACCGGGGGATCGCGTCGGTCGAGATCGCAGAGCTGCTCCGGCCGGTCTACATCGTCCCGGAGACGAAGGACCTTGGCGCCCTGCTCGCCGAGTTCCGGAAGCAGAACCAGCACATGGCGGTCGTCGTGGACGAGTACGGGGCGATGCAGGGGATCGTCACGCTCGAGGACCTGCTGGAGGAGATCGTCGGCGAGATCGAGGACGAGTTCGACCTGCCCGACGAGTCGGTGGAGCGGATCGACGACACCCACATCCGGATCGACGGCACCTTCCCGATCGACGACTTCAACGAGCAGTTCGGGACGGAGATCGAGATCGAGGACTACCACACGATGGCGGGCTTCGTCTTCGGTGCGCTCGGCCGCGCCCCCGAGGTCGGCGACACGATCCTGGAAGACGGCACCGTCCTGACGGTGGTCGAGGTCGAGAGGTCGCGGATCCAGCGGCTCGAGGTCGAGTTCGGGGAGCCGCAGCCGGTCGCCCCACCCGAGGACGAGTAGTGCTCCCGATCGAGCGGCCGGGCAAGATCGTCTGTGTCGGGCTCAACTACCGGGCGCACACCGAGGAGCAGGACCGGACGCCGCCCGACCACCCGATCCTCTTCGCAAAATGGGTGAGCTCTCTGATCGGCCCCGGCGAGCCGATCGTTCTGCCCGGGATCTCCAGCTCGATCGATCACGAGGCCGAGCTCGGCGTCGTGATCGGCGAGCGCATCCGCGGCATCTCCGCGGCCGACGCGCTCGGGGCCGTGCGCGGCTACCTCTGCGCGAACGACGTCAGCGCCCGCGACCTCCAGCGCGCCGACCGGCAGTTCACGCGCGCGAAGTCGCTCGACACGTTCTGCCCCGTCGGCCCGCTCGTGCCGGCGGCGGACGTCCCCGACCCGCAGGCGCTCCGGATCCGCTGCCTCGTCAACGGCGAGGTCCGCCAGGACGCGTCCACCGCGGAGATGATCTTCCCGGTCGCAGAGCTGATCGCGTTCGCCTCCCAGGCGATCACGCTGGAGCCGGGCGACCTGCTCCTGACGGGGACGCCGGGCGGGGTGGGGGAGTTCCGCGACCCGCCGGTCTATCTCCAGGCGGGCGACGAGGTCACGGTCGAGATCGAGGGCGTCGGCACGCTCACGAACCCGGTCACCGCCTAGGCGGGACCCCAGAAGTCCTCGAAGGCCTGGGGCTCGTTCGGGAGCGCGAGCACCTCGGTGACGAGGCCGTCCTGGATCCGGAAGAGGAGGATCTGGTCGATGTCGAGCGAGCGCCCGTTCCGCTCGCCGAAGGCGCGGTAGAGCGCGGCGGCCCGGTCGTCGCTCACGAGTACGTCGATCAGTCGTGAGCCGTAGGTGCCGGAGGTGAGCTTGGGCAGGTTCGCGAGGAAGCGGAAGATCTCCGCGCGGCCCGTGTGGGTGCCCGCCATCACGCTCGCGCCCGGGACGCGCCAGACCGCGTCCTCGGTGAAGCAGTCGCGGAGCTGGAAGCCGCGTTTGCGGGCGAACGCGTCGAAGATCTGGCGGACGAGCGCCTCGTTGACCTCGCGTCTCACCGGCCCACCTCCCAGCGGTCGATCAGGCTCTCGACGTGGTGCCGCTGGGCCGCGGTGAAGTCCATCCGCGCGAGCACTCGCCGGGCCTCGGCGGGATCGTCGTTCGCGACGGCGGCCTCGAGATGCTCCCGGAGAGGGGTCGGCTCGCGGAGCTGCCGGCGCAGCCAGCGAAGGAGGCTTACGCTCGCCTGGTCGCCCATGACGCGGGAGGCTACCGGCCCGCGCCCCGGGGGCGGACGGGTAGCGATAATGGGGACATGAAGGAGATCCTCCCCGAGCTCGAGCGCTGGCGGCAGAACGGAGAGGCCGTCGCGGTCGCCACCGTCGTCGCCACCCGGCGATCGGCGCCGCGCCCGGTGGGCTCGAGCCTCGGCGTCTCCGCGAGCGGCAAGCTCTGCGGCTCCGTCTCGGGCGGCTGCGTCGAGAGCGACGTCTACGAGCAGGCGCAGGAGGTGCTCGCGACCGGCGAGCCGAGGCTCGTCTCATACGGGATCAGCGACGAGCAGGCCTGGAGCGTCGGGCTGCCCTGCGGCGGCGAGATCGACGAGTTCGTCGAGCGCCTGCTGTGACCGTGCTCGATCGGCTCGTCGCGCTCGAGGAGCGGGGTGAGCGGGGCGTCCTCTTCACCGTGCTCGAGGGCGACGGCACCGGCCGGAAGCTGCTCGCGCTCGCGGACGGGGAGACCGTCGGCGACGCCCCCGCGGGGCTCGCGGGGCTCGTCCCCGAGCTTCTCCGCCGCGCCCGCAACACCCAGCTCGAGCACGAGGGGATCAAGGTCTTCGCCGAGGTCTTCGGGCCGCCGCCGCGCCTGCTCGTCTACGGCGCCGTGGACACGGCCGAGTCACTTTGCCGCGCCGCGAAACTGCTCGGCTGGACGACGATCGTTGCCGATGCCCGGGCGAAGTTCGCGACCGCCGAGCGCCTGCCGAGCGCGGACGAGCTGATCGTCGCGTGGCCGGACGAGGCGTTCGCGCAGGTCGCACCGGACAGCGCCACCGCCGTCGTCGTCCTCACCCACGACGACAAGTTCGACGTGCCCGCCCTGCAGGCGGCGCTCGCCACGGACGCCTTTTACGTCGGCGCGATCGGATCGCGGCGGACGCAGGAGCGCCGGCGCGCCCGGCTGCTCGAGGCGGGCGTCGGCGAGGACGAGCTGGCGCGGATCGCCGGCCCTTCCGGTCTCGACATCGGCGCCGACTCGAACGCCGAGACCGCCGTCTCGATCCTCGCGGAGGCGCTCGCCACCCGCGCCGGGCGCGGCGGCGGGCCTCTGCGCGAGTCGAAGCAGCGGATCCACGCGGGCAGCACCTGAGCCGGTGCGGACGCGCGCGGCGGTCATGCACGAGCCCGGGCGCCTCGTCGTCGAGGAGCTCGAGCTCGAGGAACCCCGGGCCGGCGAGGTACTCGTCACGATGGCCGCCGTCGGCGTCTGCGGCACCGATCTCCACTCCTACAAGGGCGAATGGGACCGGCCGACGCCGATCGTGCTCGGGCACGAGGGCGCCGGCGTCGTCGAGGCCGTCGGGGCCGACGTGCACGGCGTCGCGCCCGGCGACCGCGTCGTCCTCTCCTGGGCGCCGGGCTGCGGCGAGTGCAGCGCCTGCAGGCGCCACCGGCCAGCGGCCTGCGGGCCACTCTCGACCGCGATCGGCCGCGGGACGCTGCTCGACGGGACGACCGGCATCTCCCTCGGCGGCGAGCAGGTCTACCGGGGCACCGCGACGGGGGCGCTCGCGGAACGCGTCGTCGTCTCGGCCGAGATCGCGCTCCCACTCGGGGACGCGCTGCCGCTCGAGCAGGCGGCGCTCCTCGGCTGCGCGGCCCTCACGGGGGTCGGGGCCGTCCTCAACGCGGCCCGGCCCGAGCCCGGGTTCAGCGCGCTCGTGATCGGCGCGGGCGGGGTGGGGCAGTTCGTCGTCCAGGGCGCCCGGATCGCCGGTGCCGCGGAGATCCTCGTGCTCGACCCGGTCGAGGGGCGGCGCGAGCAGGCGCTCCGGCTCGGCGCGACCGCTGCGGCGGCGCCGGAGGACGTGAAGGCCGCGGTCCGCGCGCTCGACCCCGAGGGCGTCGACTTCGTGTTCGACGCCGTCGGCTCGCCCGAGACCACGGCGCTCGCGCTGCGCTGGACGCGCGGCGGCGGCACCACCGTCGTCGTCGGCCTCCCCGTCGCGGGGGCGAGGCTCTCGCTCGACCCGCTCGACTTCACGAACCGGGAGAAGACGCTGACGGGGACGATCTACGGCTCCGAAGATCCGGCGGTCGCGCTCCCGCACCTGCTCGACCTCGCCGCGTCGGGGGAGCTCGAGCTCGCGAGCCTCGTCGGCCCGAGCTTCGCGCTCGACGAGGCGGACGAGGCGTTCCGCGCCAGCCTGGCCGGCGAGCCCGGCCGCGTGCTCGTGACGCCTTAGGCGGGCAGCGCCTCGCGGAGGAAGCGGACGAGGTTCCCCGAGAGGACGCCGTCCAGCTGCTCCCCGTCCCAGCCGCGCTCGCGCAGCGCGGCGACGAGGTTCGGGTAGTCCTCGTGCCCTGCGAGCCCCTCGAGCGAGGAGCCCTCCTCGAGCCCGGGCGGCGCCAGGCCGTCCGGGACCGACCCGGAGGGGATGAACTGGAGCCGGCCCGTCCAGTCGCCCGCGAGGCAGAGCCGCTCCGGCCCGATCGCCTCGGCGGCGTGCTCGAGATGCTCGATCGCCTTGCCGATCGTCCGTTCGTCGGCGCCGATCGCCAGCGGGTGGAGCATCAGTCCGAAGAGGCCGTCGCGATCCGCGAGCTCCCGCAGCTGCGCGTCCGAGAGGTTGCGCGGGTGGTCGTTGACGGTGCGGCAGCCCGCATGGGTGACGAGCAGGCGCCCGGTGTAGGTCTCGACGCACTCCCGGAAGAGCTGCTCGGATGCGTGAGCGAGGTCGAGGATGACCCCGCGCTCGCCCATCCGCTCGAGCAGCGAGCGGCCCAGCCGCGAGAGCCCGCCGCCCTCGGCCGCGCCGTCGGCGTAGGGGTTGCGGCGGTTCCACGTCAGGCCCGCCATCCGCAGGCCGAGCTCCCAGAAGACGTCGAGCGGCCACGTCGCGTAGCCGAGAGGCTCCACTCCCTCCAAGGCGAGCAGCAGGCCGATCCGCTCCCCGCGCTCGACCGCGTCCAGGTCGCCGGCCGTCCGGACCGCGCTCAGCCGGTCGGGGCTCTCCCGCAGGGCCGAGAGGAGCGAGGCCACCTGCCCGAGCGCCTGCCGCAGCGTCGACTCCGGCTGGTGCTGGAGCTCGACGAAGATCGGGCACACCTGGAGGCCGACGCCGCCGGCCTCGAAGAGGGGGAGCCAGGTGCGGGCGAAGACGTCGCTCTCGCCGAGCACGTGCTCGCGGTGGGCGAGCTCGAGCAGCAGGTCGGTGTGGGCGTCGGCCAGCACGGGCGCCTATCCTCACACGCGTGACGTCCCTCTCGCTTTATGAGGATCTGCTCGCGCCAGGCGAGCCCCTCGCGCTCACCGCGGGCGCCCGGATCGTCTACGTGGCCTCCGGCGAGCTCGGGCCGCTCCACGCCGGCAAGGCGGCGTTCGGTACGGACGAAGCGACGCTCGAGGCCGGGCCTGACGGGGCGACGGTGCTCCGCTGGGAGCTGACCGAGTGGTCGGTCGAGGACGCGAAGCTGACCGCGCACGTCGAGATCGACCCGTGGGCCGACTACCTGCTGCGCTGCGAGGATGGCGAGGGCTCCAAGGCGGCCGGCCCCGGGATCGGGTGCATCCTCCGCGGCGAGGTCGTCGTGGACGGGGAGGAGATCCGTCCCTTCGGCGCCTGGGCCGAGCCTGCGGACGTGCAGGGCTCCGGCACGATCGTCCGCGTCGTCCTGCTCCGCGCCGAGGACGCGCGGCCCGAGGCGCTCGCGCAGGGCTCGCTCCACCTCTGATGGCGGCGCGCACGGGGGGCCAGGTGCTCGTCGACCAGCTCGTGCTCCACGGGACCGAGCTGGCGTTCTGCGTGCCCGGGGAGAGCTATCTCGCCGTGCTCGACGCGCTCCACGACGCACCGGTCAGGCTCGTCACGTGCCGCCACGAGGCGGCCGCGGCGAACATGGCGGAGGCGCACGGCAAGCTGACCGGGAGGCCGGGGATCTGCCTCGTCACCCGCGGGCCCGGAGCCACCCACGCTTCGATCGGCGTCCACACCGCCCACCAGGACTCGACCCCGCTGATCCTGCTGATCGGCCAGGTCGGCCGAAGCATGGCCGAGCGGGAGGCGTTCCAGGAGATCGACTACCGGCGGATGTTCAATCCACTCGCGAAGTGGGTCGCCCAGATCGACCGGGCGGAACGGATCCCCGAGCTCGTCGCCCGGGCCTTCACCGTCGCGACCGCGGGCCGGCCAGGGCCGGTCGTGCTCGCGCTGCCCGAGGACATGCTCGTGGACGAGGTCGAGGTTCCCGACGCGCGGCCCTACGTCCGCGTGCGGACGAGCCCGGGCGCGGACGAGCTCGCCCGGCTGCGCGACCTCGTCGCCGGAGCCGAGCGCCCGCTCGCGATCGTCGGCGGCGGCGGCTGGACCGAGCAGGCGGGCCGCGACCTGACCGCGTTCTGCGAGGCGAGCACGGTCGCCCTGGCCGCCTCGTTCCGGCGCCAGGACTACGTGGACAACCGCTCGCCCGTCTACGCCGGCCACGTCGGCGTCGGAATCGACCCCGCACTCGCAGCCCGAGTCGGGGAGGCCGACCTGCTCCTCGTCGTCGGCGCCCGCCTCGGCGAGATGACGACGGGGGGCTACACCCTGCTCGACCCGCCCCTGCCGCGGCAGGCCCTCGTGCACGTCCATGCGGGGGCGGAAGAGCTCGGCCGCGTCTTCCAGCCGACCCTGCCGATCCACGCCGGCTCGCCGGAGCTCGCGGCCGCGCTGGGAGCTTGTGTTTCCGAAACACAAAGTCCCTCCCGGCGCGCCTGGGTCGAGGAGGCGCACGCCGACTTCCTCCGCACCCTCGAGCCCGTCTCGCCGCCCGGCGAGCTCAACCTGAGCGAGGTCGTCCGCACGCTCTCCGCGCGGCTACCCGACGACGCGATCTGGACGAACGGCGCCGGCAACTTCGCGGTCTGGGCCCACCGCTTCCACGCTTTCCGCCGCTTCCGCAGCCAGCTGGCGCCGACGAGCGGGGCGATGGGCTACGGCCTCCCCGCGGCGATCGCCGCGAAGATCGCCGAGCCGGAGCGGATCGTCGTCTGCCTGGCGGGCGACGGGGACTTCCTGATGAGCGGCCAGGAACTCGCGACCGCCGTCCACGAGGGCGCCTCCGTCGTCGTGCTCGTGATTGACAACAACATGTATGGAACGATCCGCATGCACCAGGAGCGCGACTACCCTGGCCGCGTGACTGCGACCGCGCTCACGAATCCCGACTTCGCCGCCTTCGCCCGCTCCTTCGGCGCCCACGGCGAGACGGTGACGCGGACGGACGAGTTCGCCTCTGCCCTCGAGCGCGCCCTCGCCTCGGACGGGCCGGCCCTGCTCCATCTGCTCGTCGATCCCGAGGGGATCACGCCCCAGACCACGCTGAGCGCGCTCCGGGAGGGGCGTGCCTTCGCACCCAGAACGGAGCCTGCATGAGATTCCTGCTGCTGCCCTTCGCCGTCCTCGCCCTCGCCGGCTGCGGCTCGGGCACCGGCGAGTCCTCCTTGACCACCCCCGAGACGGTCACCGTGACCGAGACGACGGCCGCGCCGACGACGACCGAGTCCTCCGGCGCCGAGTGCTCGGCCACGGGCCTCGACCTGACGCTCCCGCCGCAGGATCTCCCCAGCGCGGTCGCCGACGTCCGGCAGCGCGTCTTCGACGCCGCGCTTGCCTGCGACTACGACCGGCTGGAGCAGATCGCGCTCGAGCAGGGCGAGGGGTTCTCCTTCACCTACGGCTCCGAGCCGGACGCGTCCACCTACTGGGAGCAGGGCGAGCAGGACGGCGCCCGCGACCCGAAGCCGATGCAGGCGCTCGCGACGATCCTGACCCTGCCCGTGACCCGGAACGAGACCGGCTCCTACGCGTGGCCCTCTGCGTACTCGGAGTCCCCGACGGACGAGGACTACCAGGCGCTCGTCGACGCGGGTCTCTACTCGCAGGAGCAGATCGATCTGACCAAGTCGCAGGGAACCGGCTACCTCGGCTGGCGGACCGCGATCACCCCTGAGGGCGACTGGCAGTTCTTCATCGCGGGTGACTGAGCCGGGCGCTTAGAAGTACTTCACGAACCGGGCGCCGTGGCCGCACTCGTGGTGCTTGACGCCGCAGCGGCGGCAGTCCCAGTGCTCCCAGACGATCCACTTGAGGTGCTGGACCTCGAGGGCGAAGAGCGCGACGCACCACAGGAGAATCTGTCCCTGGCTCATGTCCGAAGTGTGTCGGCAGGCTCCCGTCCACCGCAATGGGCCGATCGGCCGATTTTCGCGGCCCGAGAGTCCTAGGCCAGGCGGTCGTACGCCGGCATCGTCAGGTACTCGACGAACTCGTCCCCCAGCGCCACCTGCTCGAAGAGCGCCCGGGCCTCGTCGTAGCCGTCGCCGAGCTTGTCGACCTCCTCGGCGACGATCCGGACGACGTCGTCCCGCTCGACGCGGCCGTGGCGGAGCCACTGCCAGACCTGGGAGCGCGAGATCTCCGAGGTGGCCGCGTCCTCCATTAGGTTGAAGATCGCCACCGCGCCGGAGCCGCGCAGCCAGGCGGCGAGATACTGGATCCCGACGGAGACGTTGTTCCGGAGCCCGTCCTCGGTGATCTCGCCCGGGGTCGAGTCGACATCGAGCAGCGCCGCCGCCGAGGCCGTGACGTCGTCCCGTTGGCGCGCGAGCTGGTTGGGACGGTCGCCGAGCACGCGGTCGAAGATCTCCTGCGCGACGGGGACGAGATCGGGGTGGGCGACCCAGGTCCCGTCGAAGCCCTGGCCCGCCTCCCGCTCCTTGTCTTCGCGCACCTTCGTGAGCGCGACCTCATTCACCTCGGCGTCGCGCCGCGAGGGGATGAAGGCCGCCATCCCGCCGATCGCGTGGGCGCCGCGGCGGTGGCACGTCTTGACGAGGAGATCAGTGTAGGCGCGCATGAAGGGGACGGCCATCGTCACGGCTGCGCGGTCCGGGAGGACGAACTCCGGCCGGTCGCCGAGCTTCTTGATCACGCTGAAGATGTAGTCCCAGCGGCCGGCGTTCAGCCCGGCGGAATGCTCGCGCAACTCATAGAGGATCTCCTCCATCTCGAAGGCGGCGAGGATCGTCTCGATCAGGACAGTCGCCTTGATCGTCCCCTGCGGCACCCCGAGCGCGCCCTGTGCGTGGACGAAGACGTCGTTCCAGAGCCGCGCCTCGAGGTGGCTCTCGAGCTTCGGGAGGTAGAAGAACGTGCCGCCGCGGGCGTGGTTGCGGAGGAAATACAGGCCAAAATCGAAGAGGCTCGCCGAGATCGGGGCGCCGTCGACCTCGAAGTGGCGCTCGTCGAGGTGCCAGCCGCGAGGGCGGACGAGCAGCGTCGCCACCTCGTCGTTCAGCGCGTACTGCTTCTCGCCGGTGTCCAGGGTGATGGTTCGTTCGAGCGCGTCGGTCAGGTTGACCTGGCCCTCGAGGCAGTTCGCCCAGGTGGGCGAGTTCGAGTCCTCGAAGTCCGCCATGAACATCTTCGCGCCGGAGTTGAGCGCGTTGATCACCATCTTCCGGTCGACCGGCCCGGTGATCTCCACGCGCCGGTCCTGCAGCTGCGTCGGCACGGGGGCGACCCGCCAGTCCCCCTCGCGCACGTCGCGCGTCTCGGGGAGGAAGTCGGGGAGCTCGCCTGCGCGCAGCCGCTCCGCCCGCTCGTGCCGCGCCTCGAGCAGCTCGCGCCGGCGCGGCCCGAAGCGCCGCTCGAGCTCGGTCAGGAACGCGACCGCCTCGGGGGTGAGCACCTCTGCTTCCATGCCGCACTTCTATCGTAAAGGGGCAGTCGACGCGTACGCTCGCCATCGCGCCCTCTACCCGGCCCTGAAAGGAGATTCGGTGACCCTCACGCTCGGACTGCTCTCGACCGCCAAGATCAACACCGCGATCCTCAAGGGAGCGCGGGGGACCGAGCACGTGCGCGTGGTCGCAGTCGCGAGCCGCGACGGCGCCCGGGCCCAGGCCTACGCCCACGAGCACGGGCTCGACCGCTCCCACGCGGGCTACGACGCCCTGCTCGAGGACGACGGCGTCCAGGCCGTCTACGTCTCGCTCCCGAACGGGCTCCACCACGAGTGGACGATGCGCGCGCTCGCAGCCGGCAAGCACGTGCTCTGCGAGAAGCCCTACAGCCGCCACCCCGCGGAGGTCGAGGAGGCCTGGGCCGCCGCCGACGACGCGGGGCTCGTCCTGATGGAGGCCTTCATGTACCGCCACCACCCGCAGACGGCCACGGCGGCCGGGCTCGTCTCTTCCGGCGCGATCGGGCGGCTGCGCACCGTCAAGGCGACCTTCAGCTTCCCGCTCGCCGACCTCTCGGACGTCCGGGGCCAGCCC
>JBBQHQ010000059.1:0-14769 GCA_038324115.1 Gaiellales bacterium | reverse complement strand
CTTCATGGCCGGCTCGCTGACGGAGCAGGTGCGGAACATCGCGACGGTCACGACCGCCGTCGCCAACGGCGACCTCTCGAAGAAGATCACCGTCGACGCCAAGGGCGAGATCTTCGAGCTCAAGGACACGATCAACACCATGGTCGGGCAGCTGCGTTCGTTCTCCGCGGAGGTGACGCGGGTCGCGCGCGAGGTCGGCACGGACGGGGAGCTCGGCGGCCAGGCGCGGGTGGAGGGCGTCTCAGGCGTGTGGAAGGAGCTGACCGACAACGTCAACACGCTCGCCGGCAACCTGACGACACAGGTGCGAAATATCGCCCTCGTCACCACGGCCGTGGCGAACGGCGATCTCTCGAAGAAGATCACGGTCGAGGTCCGGGGCGAGATCCTCGAGCTCAAGAACACGATCAACACGATGGTCGACCAGCTCTCCGGTTTCGCCGCCGAGGTGACCCGCGTCGCCCGCGAGGTCGGGACCGAGGGCAAGCTCGGCGGCCAGGCCGAGGTGACCGGCGTGTCCGGCACCTGGAAGGACCTGACGGACAACGTCAACCAGCTCGCGGGCAACCTGACCACGCAGGTCCGGGCGATCGCGGACGTGACGACGGCGGTCGCAAAGGGCGACCTCTCGCAGAAGATCACCGTCAACGCGAAGGGCGAGATCGCGGACCTCTCGGCGACGATCAACACGATGGTCGATCAGCTCTCGACGTTCGCCGCCGAGGTGACGCGCGTCGCGAAGGAGGTCGGCACCGAGGGCAAGCTCGGCGTCCAGGCCCAGGTCGAAGGGGTCTCCGGCGTCTGGAAGGCGCTGACGGACAACGTCAACACCCTCGCCGAGACGCTGACCACCCAGCTCCGGGCGATCGCCGAGGTCTCCACCGCGGTGACCCAGGGCGACCTGACCCGGACGATCTCGGTCGAGGCGGCCGGCGAGGTCGCCGAGCTCACGGACAACATCAACCGGATGATCGACAACCTGCGCGGGACGACGGAGCAGAACTCCCAGCAGGACTGGCTCAACTCGAACCTCGCCCGCTTCTCCGGGCTGCTCCAGGGCCAGCGCGACCTGAAGACGGTCGCCCGGCTCCTGATGAGCGAGGTGACGCCGCTCGTCGAGGCCCACCACGGCGCGTTCTACGCGGCGGAGGAGGAGCTGCCCGACGAAGACCCGACCCTGCACCTGCTCGCGAGCTACGGCTACAAGCAGCGGAAGTCGCTCTCGAACGAGTTCAAGATCGGCGAGGGGCTCGTGGGGCAGGCCGCCCTCGAGCGGAAGCCGATCGTGATCGTCGGGGCGCCCGAGGACTACATCAAGATCACCTCGGGGCTCGGCGAGGCGGCGCCGACGAGCATCATCGTTCTCCCCGTCCTCTTCGAGGACCGGGTCCTGGCCGTGATGGAGCTCGCCGGCTTCGCCGCCTTCACCGCCGTCCAGCAGGTGTTCCTCGACCAGCTCTCCGAGTCGATCGGGGTCGTCCTGAACACGATCACCGCGAACCGGCGGACAGAGGAGCTGCTCGAGCAGTCGCAGACGCTGACACAGGAGCTGCAGAGTCAGTCCGAGGAGCTCCAGGCCCAGCAGGACGAGCTGAAGCGCTCGAACGCCGAGCTGGAGGCCCAGGCCCAGACGCTCCGCGCCTCGGAGGAGCTGCTCCAGACCCAGCAGGAGGAGCTGCAGCAGACGAACGAGGAGCTGGAGGAGAAGGCGCAGCTGCTCGAGGAGCAGAACCGGCGGATCGAGGTCAAGAACGACGAGATCGAGCTCGCCCGCGCCGCCCTCGAGGAGAAGGCGGAGCAGCTCGCGCTCTCCTCGCGCTACAAGTCCGAGTTCCTTGCGAACATGTCGCACGAGCTGCGGACACCGCTCAACTCGCTCCTGATCCTGGCGAAGCTGCTCGGCGACAACTCGGACGGGAACCTGACCGGGAAGCAGATCGAGTTCGCGCAGACGATTCACCAGGCGGGCTCGGACCTGCTGCGCCTGATCAACGACATCCTCGACCTCTCGAAGGTGGAGGCCGGGAAGATGGACGTGACGATCGAAGAGATCTCGGTCGGCGACCAGCTCGGGACCCTGGAGCGCTCGTTCAGCGCGATCGCGGAGGAGAAGGGGCTCGACTTCGAACTCGACTTCGCCCCCGACGCCCCGGCGACGCTCCGCACCGACTCGCAGCGGCTGCAGCAGGTGCTGCGGAACCTGCTCTCGAACGCGTTCAAGTTCACGGAGAAGGGCAGCGTCACGCTCAGAGTCGGCTCAGCCGACCGAAGCACGCTGCAGTTCGCCGGCGACGTCCTCTCGCGCGCCGACGACGTGATCGAGTTCTCCGTCGTCGACACCGGGATCGGGATCCCCGCGGAGAAGGTGCGCCTGATCTTCGAGGCCTTCCAGCAGGCGGACGGGACGACGTCGCGCCGTTTCGGAGGCACCGGACTGGGGCTCTCGATCAGCCGCGAGATCGCGCGGCTGCTCGGAGGCGAGATCCACGTCGAATCCAAGCCCGGCAAGGGCAGCACCTTCACGCTCTATCTCCCACTCGAGTACGTCGAGCAGGCTCAAGCCACGAGCGGCGCGGAGTTCCTCCGCGATCTCGACGGAGGCATGGGTATCCATCCCACGCCGGCAGAGATCGACGCGAACGGGTCCGACGCAGGCGAGCTGGATGCGCACGCCGAGCTCGAGCTCGATCCCTCGCTGCTCGAGCGCAGCGAGGTCGAGGACGACCGAGACTCGATCGAGGAGGGCGACCGCGTCGTTCTGATCGTCGAGGACGACGCGACCTTCGCGACCACCGAGCTCGCGGTCGCCCGGGAGCGCGGCTTCAAGGGGCTCGTCGCCCTCCGCGGCGACACTGGGCTCGCGCTCGCGCGCGAGTTCCGCCCCGACGCGATCGTGCTCGACATGGACCTGCCCGTCCTGGACGGCTGGGCTGTGCTCGACCGGCTGAAGCGGCACCCGGCGACCCGGCACATCCCCGTGCACATCGTCTCGGGCGCCGAAGAGCCCCGCTCGGCTCTGCTCGCCGGCGCGACCGGCTACATCCAGAAGCCGGCGACCGCCGAGGCCCTGACCGAGGTCTTCGGCGGAATCGAGACCTTCATCGACCGCGACGTCCGCCGCCTGCTCGTCGTGGACGACGACAAGACGCAGCGCCAGTCGATCATCGAGCTCGTCGGGAGCGACGGGGACGTCGAGATCGTCGCGGTCGGCTCCAGCGAGGAGGCGCTCGCAGCCCTCGAGGAGCAGCCGGACTTCGACTGCATGGTCCTCGACCTGAAGCTGCCCAAGATGACGGGCTTCGCCCTCCTCGAGACGGTCAAGGAGAGCGACCGATTCGGCCGGCTGCCGGTGATCGTTTACACCGGCAAGGACCTGACGAGGCGGGAGGAGACGAAGCTGAAGCGGTACGCCGAGACGATCGTCGTCAAGGACGCGCGGTCGCCCGAACGGCTGCTCGACGAGACATCGCTCTTCCTCCACCGCGTCGAGTCGAAGCTGCCGGACGAGAAGCGCAAGATGCTCGAGCAGCTCCACAATGCCGACGCCGTCTTCCTCGGCAAGAAGGTGCTGGTCGTCGACGACGACGTCCGCAACGTCTTCGCCCTGACGAGCGCGCTCGAGGCGAACGGGATGGACGTGATCTTCGCCGAGAATGGGCGCGAGGGGATCGACTGCCTGCGCAAGAACCCCGACGTCGACCTCGTCCTGATGGACGTGATGATGCCCGAGATGGACGGCTACGAGACCACCCGCGCCGTCCGGGAGCTGCCCCAGTTCGCGCGGCTGCCGATCATCGCCCTGACCGCGAAGGCGATGAAGGGCGACCGCGAGCGCTCGATCGCCGCGGGCGCGTCCGACTACATCACCAAGCCGGTCGACACGGACCAGCTGCTCTCGTTGATGCGCGTGTGGCTGTACCAGTAGACAGGCGCGACGAGCTCGACCTCGAGCAGATCGAGGTCGAGCTCCTGCTCGAAGGGATCTTCCGCCTCTACGGCTTCGACTTCCGCGAGTACGCCCCGGCCTCGCTCCGGCGGCGCCTGCGCCGCCGGATGGACGGCGAGAAGGTGAAGACGGTCTCGCAGCTGCAGCACCTCGTCCTCCACGACCGCCGGGTGATGGAACGCCTGCTGCTCGATCTTTCGATCAACGTGACCGCGATGTTTCGCGACCCGACCTTCTTCCACGCTCTCCGCGATCAGGTCGTGCCGCTGCTCCGCACGTATCCGTTCTCCCGGATCTGGGTCGCCGGCTGCTCGACCGGGGAGGAGGTCTACTCCCTCGCGATCCTCCTCGCCGAGGAAGGGCTCTCCGACCGGACCCGGATCTACGCGACCGACATCAACGAGATCGTCCTCGAGCAGGCGAAGCTTGGCGTCTTCCCGCTCGACAAGATGCAGGAGTACACCCAGAACTACATCCGGGCCGGCGGCGAGCGTTCCTTCTCGGAGTACTACGTCGCCCGCTACGACGGCGCCCAGTTCGCGCGATCGCTCGTGGACAACGTCGTCTTCGCTCAGCACAACCTCGCCTCGGACTCCGCGTTCAACGAGTTCAACGTGATCTCGTGCCGCAACGTGCTCATCTACTTCGACAAGCCGCTGCAGGAGCACGTGCACCGGCTCTTCTACGACAGCCTCGCCAGGTTCGGCGTCCTCGCTCTGGGGCAGAAGGAATCGATCGAGTTCTCCCCGCACGACAGCGCCTACGAGGAGCTGAACCGGGACGAGCGCCTCTACCGGAAGATTCACAATGACCTATGACCTGATCGCGATCGGCGCCTCCTGGGGCGGCCTCAAGGCCGTGAGCACGGTGCTGGACGGCCTGCCCAAGGAAGTCGATCCCGCGATCGTCGTCGCGCAGCACCGCGGGCCCGAGGCTCAGCGCGGGATCCTCGAGGAGCTGCTGCAACGGCACATCGAGCGGCCCGTCTCCGAGCCGAACGACAAGGAGCCGATCGAGCGCTACCACGTCTATGTCGCGCCGGCCGACTACCACCTGCTCGTCGAGGACGGCCATTTCTCGCTTTCCACGGACGAGCGCGTCCAGTACGCGCGGCCCTCGATCGACGTCCTCTTCGAGTCCGTCGCCGACGTGTACGCCGAGCGTGCGATCGGGATCGTCCTGACGGGGGCGAACGAAGACGGGGCCCGCGGCCTGGCCGCGATCAAGCGCGGAGGCGGCGTCGCGATCGTCCAGGACCCCGGCTCGGCGACGCGCCGCGACATGCCCGATGCGGCAATCGCCGCCGCCGAGGCGGACGCGATCCTCCCGCTGGAAGAGATCCCGCACTTCCTTCTCGGGCTCTGCTCGTGAGCGACCGCGCCAAGATCCTCTGCGTCGACGACACGCCGGAGAACCTGCTCGCGCTGGAGGCGATCCTCGAGCCGCTCGGGCAGGAGCTCGTCCGCGCCGCCTCCGGGGAGGAGGCCCTGCGCCATCTCCTCGGAGACGAGTTCGCGCTGATCCTGCTCGACGTCCAGATGCCCGGCCTCGACGGCTTCCAGACCGCGGAGCTGATCAAGCGCCGCGAGCGGACGCGCGCCGTCCCGATCATCTTCCTGACCGCAATCTCGAAGGACGCAGAGAACGTCTACCGGGGCTACGAGTCCGGTGCCGTCGACTACCTGATGAAGCCGTTCGACCCGGACGTCCTCCGCGCGAAAGTCGCGGTGTTCATCGACCTGTGGCAGAAGACCGTGGAGCTCCGCCACCACGAGTCCCGGATCCGCGAGCAGGAGCTCGCCTCGCTCGAGCGGGAGAGCGAGGAGCGCTACCGGTTCCTCGGCAACTCGATCCCGCAGCAGGTCTGGACCGCGCTCCCGGACGGCAGCCTCGACTACCTCAACGAGCGGGTGCTCGAGTATTCGGGCCGGTCGATGGAGCAGATGCTCGAGGCCGGCTGGCAGGACCTGATCCATCCCGACGACTTCCACGGCGCGACCGAGACGTGGCGCGCCTCGCTGGAGACCGGGACGCCGTACGAGAACGAGGTCCGGCTACGGCGCGGCTCGGACGACGCCTGGCGTTGGCATCTGACCCGCGGCCTCGCGATGCGCGACGAAACCGGCGCCGTCGTCCAGTGGTTCGGCACCCACACGGACATCCACGACCGCCGGGTGCTCGAGGACCGGCAGCGCTTCCTGACCGAGGCCGGTTGGGCGCTCGGCAGCTCGCTCGACTTCGAGCGCACGCTCACCGACGTCTCCCGGCTGGCCGTTCCCACGATCGCCGACTGGTGCGCCGTCGACCTCCTCGACGGAGAGACGATCCGCCGCGTCGCGGTCGCCCACGTCGACCCGCTCAAGGTCGCACTCGCCCGCGAGCTCGCCGAGCGCTATCCCACCACACTCGACGGGCCTGGGATCGGCGAGGTGCTCAGGACGAGCGAGCCCCAGCTCCTGCCGGTGATCGACGACGCGCTGATCGTCGAGGCGGCCGGCGGCGACGAGCTCCGGCTCGAGATCGTGCGCGATCTCGGCCTCCATTCCTACATCTGCGTTCCGCTAGTCGCGCGCGACCGAGTGCTGGGGGCGATCACCCTCGTGCAGGCGGAGTCGCGACGTGAGTACGGCGAGTCCGATCTCGCGCTCGCCCAGGAGCTCGCGCGGCACGCGGCGATCGCGATCGACAACGCGCAGCTCTTCGGCGAGGCGGAGCGGCGCGGCCGCGCCGCCCGGGTGCTCGAGGCCGTCGGCGACGGCGTCGTCCTCGTCGACCGCCAGGGCGTGATCCGCCTCTGGAACACGGCGGCCACCACGATCACCGGTCTCACCGAGCCCGAGGTGATCGGGAGGCCGATCGCGGACGTCGTGCCCGGGTGGGCGGAGGTCGCCGCACGCGTCCCCGTCTCCTCGATGCCCGGCGCCCCGATCCGCGCCGAGACCGTCCCCGTCGAGTTCCAGAACCGCGAGGTCTGGATCTCCGGCTCCGGCGTCGGCTTCGAGGAGGGCACCGTCTACGCCTTTCGCGACCTGACCGAGGAGCGGGCGCTCGAGGAGATGCGGGCCGAGTTCGTCGCCACCGTCTCGCACGAGCTGCGCACTCCGCTGGCGGCGATCTACGGCTCCGCGCAGACGATCAGGCGCACCGACCTCGACCTCGACCCGAAGATCCAGGACCAGCTCCTCGGCGTGATCGCGACGGAGTCCGACCGGCTGGCCGGGATCGTCAACGACCTCCTGCTCGCGAGCCACCTCGACTCCGGTCGGCTCCCGGTCTCGATCGAGCACTGCAATGCCGCCGAGCTGGCGAACGCCGTTCTCGACGCCGCGCGGACCCACCTGCCCGAACGAATCGAGCTCTCGCTCGACGTCGACGCTGACGTGCCGCCCGTCGCGGCCGACGCGGGTCAGCTCCGGCAGGTGCTCGTCAACCTCGTCGACAACGCGATCAAGTACTCGCCCGACGGCGGCCGCGTCGCGCTCACGGTCGGGCACGAGGACAGCCACGTCCGCTTCGGGGTGGCTGACCAGGGGCTCGGGATCCCGGCGGCCGAGCACCGCCGGATCTTCGAGAAGTTCTATCGCCTGGACCCGAACATGAATCGCGGAATCGGCGGCACCGGGCTCGGCCTCTATATCTCCCGCGAGCTCGTGCGGCGGATGGACGGCTCGATCTGGGTCGAGTCGAAGCCGGGCCAGGGCTCCACGTTCCTCGTCGAGCTGCCCGCGGCCAAGCTGCCGGCGCCGACCCCGACGCAGAAGCGCGCGAAGGCCCGCTAGCGACCGCCGCCCGTCGCGCCGCCGCCGGAGCCGCCCGCGAGCCGCGACGCGAGGTAGACGGGGATCATCGAGAGCAGGATCACGAAGACTGCGACGACGTTGACGACCGGGAGCTGATTGGGCCGCGAGAGGTTCGCCAGGATCCAGATCGGCAGCGTCTGGTCGGCGCCCGCCGTGAACGTGGTCACGATCACCTCATCGAACGAGAGCGCGAAGGCAAGCAGGGCGCCCGCGAGCAGCGCCGTCCGCAGCTGCGGAAAGGTGACGAGCCGGAACGTCTGCCAGCTGTCCCCACCGAGGTCGGCCGAGGCCTCCTCCAGCGACTGCTGCGTTCGCCGCAGCCGCGCGACGACGTTGTTGTAGACGACGACGATGCAGAAGGTGGCGTGGCCGACGACGATCGTGAAGAGACCGAGCCCGATCCCGAACGGGTCGAGCACCTCGCGGAAGGCCGCGTTCAGGGCCATCCCGGTCACGATCCCCGGCAGCGCGATCGGGAGAATGACGAGGAAGGAGATCGTCTCGCGCCCGAAGAAGCGGTGCCGCGCGACCGCGAGCGAGGCGAGCGTGCCCAGGAGGAGCGCGATCAGCGTCGCCCCCACCGCCGCCTTCATCGAGGTCACGAACGCGTCGCGCGCGCCCGGGTTGTCGAGCGCCTTCCCGAACCAGCGGAGCGTCAGCCCCCTGATCGGCCACGTCTGGATCCGGCTCTCGTTGAACGCGTAGACGCAGATCACGACGAGCGGCAGGTAGATGAACGCCAGGGTGAGCCCCGAGGCGGCCGCAAGCAGGCGGCGGGTGAGGGCCGACTGCACCATCAGAGCGAGTCGAACGCCCCGGCGCGGCGCGCCAGCAGGAGGTAGACGACCATCACCGCGACCGGCACCGTCGCGAACGCGGCGGCGAGCGGCAGGTTGTTCGCCACCCCGACGTTCGCGTAGACGACGTTGCCGATGAACTGCGTGCTCGAGACGAGCGAGGGCGTGATGTAGTCGCCCATCGTCAGCGAGAACGTGAAGATCGAGCCGGCCACGATCGCCGGGAACGCGGTCGGGAGGACGACGCGGAAGAACGTCCTTCCCGCCCGGGCCCCCAGGTCGGCGGAGGCCTCGAGCAGCGAGCCCGGGATCCGCTCCAGCCCGGCGTAGACCGGCAGGATCATGAACGGCAGCCACAGGTAGGAGAAAACGAGCCACGTGGCGACGTTGCCGAAGCCCGGGCCGGAGAGCCCGAACGGCGAGAGCGCCCAGTCGAGCAGGCCGTTCTGCTGGAGCATGATCCGCCAGGCGTAGACCTTGACGAGGTAGCTCGCCCAGAGCGGCATCAGGATCGCGACGACGAGCAGCGCCCGCACCCGCGGCGTCGCCACCTTCGCCATGTAGTACGCGATCGGGAGGGCGAGGAGCGCGTCCGTGATCGTGACCGCCGCGGCGATCCCGAGCGTCCGCTGCGTGATCGCGCGGTAGACATCGTTGTCCCAGAGCGTTCGAAAGTTGTCGAACGAGTAGCTGCGGACGATCTGGGCCGTGAACGGGTCGAGCCGCCAGAACGCCGCGACGAAGAGCACGGCGAGCGAGCCAAGGTAGGCGACGACGAGCCAGCCGAGCGGGGCCGCGAGCAGGGCGGCCAGCCGCGCCCGCGGATGGTGGAAGAGGAAGGTGGTGAGGCGGCGCCCCGGGGTGTCCCGGGGCGCCGCCGGTGCTTCAGGGTGCGAGCTCAACTAGCCCTTGATCCCCGTCCAGGCCTGCACCCACTCCGAGTAGTCCTTGCAGGTCTCGCCCCGGTCGTCGCCGCAGTCGGCCTGCGGCGTCGTCCAGTACGCGACCTGGTCGAAATACGCCTCGTCGTCGGCGTGGTAGGTCGTGCAGTGATTCGGGTCGGCGGTCAGGTCGCACGACTTCGCGTTCGCGGGCGCCTCTCCGAACCACTCCGCCACGTCTGCGTTCGCCTGCGGCGAGATGATGTGGTTCATCCACAGGTACATGCAGTTCGGGTGCTTGGCCTTGGAGGAGATCATCCAGGTGTCCGACCAGCCCGTCGAGCCCTCCTTCGGGAGCACGGTCTCGATCTTCACCTTGTCCGCGGCCAGCAGGTTCGCGATCACCTGCCAGGTCGTCCCGACGACGGAGTTGCCGGAGGTGAACGCCGCCTGCGACTTCGTGTAGTCCGACCAGTACTCGCCGATCACCGTCCGCTGCTGCTTGAGCAGGTCGACGGCGGCCTGGAACTGCGCGTCGTCGAGCTCGTAGACGTTGTCGATCCCGAGGTCCGGCTGGGTCGCCTTCAGGTAGAGCGCTGCGTCCGCGATGTAGATCGGGCTGTCGTACGCGGTCACGTGCCCCTTGTACGGCGAGCCCTCGTCCCAGACGACGCTCCAGCTGTCGGGCGCCGGGGTCACCTTGTCGGTCCGCCACATCAGCAGGTTGGCGCCGCGGCCGTGGGGGACGCCGTACATCTGGCCGTCGACCGAGTTGTGCGGCTGGTTCTTCAGCCCCTCGAAGACGTCCGCGTAGTTCTCGATCAGGTCGGTGTTGGCCGGGGCGACGTCACCGGCGGCGATGAGGCGCAGCGTGGCGTCACCGGACGCGGAGACGCCGTCGTAGTTCCCCGTCCGCATCAGCGTCACCATCTCGTCCGAGGTGTTGCCGATCTTGACATTGACCTGGCAGCCGGTCTCCTGCTCGAAGCCGGTGACCCAGTCGACCTTAGGGTCGGTCGATCCGTCCTCGACGTAGCCCGCCCAGGCGATCAGGTCGACGCGACCCTCGCCCGGGCCGATCTCCGTCGGCAGCCCGCTGTCGCCGCCGGACTCGGCGGTCGTGCCGGCGCTGTCCGACGAGCTCCCGCCGCAGCCGGCGGCGAGGAACGACAGTGCTCCGGTCAGCAGGACGAGCGCGCCGATGCGGCGGATCCGTCCCCTCTGCTCTCTCATCAGGTGTCCTTTCGCGTGCTCTGGATGTCGAAGGCGTGCTCCGGCCGCCAGCTCAGCCGGGCACGCGACCCCTGTCGTCCCTGCACCTCGCCCGAGGTGCTGTCGAGGTTCTGGCTGACCACGGTCAGCTCTCCCCCGTCGTCGAGCTCGACGACGTATCGCGTCAGCATCCCGAGGTAGTGAACCTCGCGGATCGTGCCGCCCTCGCCGGTCCCGTCCTCCCCGTCGAGCCGGATCTTCTCGGGCCGCACGGTGAAGCGCCGCCCCCCGCGCTCCACGACGTTCGAGATCCCGACGAAGCCGGCGATGAACTCGCTCGCCGGCCGCTCGTAGACCTCCGCGGGCGCTCCGATCTGCTCGATCCGGCCCGCGTTGAACACGGCGAGCCGGTCGCTCATCGTCAGCGCCTCCTCCTGGTCGTGGGTGACGTAGACGAACGTGATCCCGAGCTCGCCCTGGATCCGCTTCAGCTCCACCTGGAGCTCCTGGCGCAGCTTCAGGTCGAGCGCGCCGAGCGGCTCGTCCAGGAGGAGCGCCCGGGGGCGGTTGACGATCGCGCGGGCGAGCGCAACGCGCTGCCGCTGTCCGCCGGAGAGCTGGGAGGGCTTGCGAGAGCCGAGGTCGCCGAGCCGGACGAGATCGAGCGCCTCCTGCGCGCGGGCCCGTCGCTCGCCGCGCGCGACCCGCTTGACCCGGAGCCCGTACTCGACGTTCTCGCCCACGGTCATGTGCGGGAAGAGGGCGTAGTCCTGGAAGACGGTGTTGACATCGCGCGCGTACGGGGGCACCCCGGTCACGTCGCGGCCGCCGAGCTCAACGCGGCCGGCGTCGGGCCGCTCGAACCCCGCGATCATCCGCAGCGTCGTCGTCTTGCCGGAGCCGGAGGGCCCGAGGAGTGTGAAGAACTCGCCGCGCCCGATCTCCAGGTCGACGCCGTCCACGGCCACGACGTCGCCGTAGGCCTTGCGCAGGCCCACGACGCGGACGTCAACCTCCGGCTGCGACAAGCGACTCCTCCAGGATCTCGAGGCCGCGGTCGAGCTCGTCGTCCGAGACGGTCAGCGGGGGGAGCAGCCGGAGGACGTTGCCGTCGAGCCCGCAGGCGAGCAGGAGCAGGTTGCGGGCGAACGCCTCGCCCGTGACGGCCTGCGCCAGCTCGGCGCTCCGCTCGCGCAGCTCGAGGGCGAGCATCGGCCCGAGCCCGCGCACCTCCGCGATCGACGGATGCCGCGCGGCCAGCTCGTCGAGCCGCGCCCGCAGCCGCTGCCCGAGCTCCTCGGCCTGAGCGCGGAAGCCGGGGTCGGCGACCGTCTCGAGCACGACCGCCGCGGCAGCGCATGCGACCGGGTTGCCGCCGAAGGTGCCGCCGAGCGAGCCGGGGCCGGTCGCATCCATCAGCTCGGCCCGGCCCGTGACCGCGGCGAGCGGCAGGCCTCCGCCGAGCGACTTGCCCGAGACGAGCAGGTCAGGCCGGATGCCGTCGTAGTGCTCGATCGCCCAGACCGGCCCCGTCCGGCCGACCCCGCTCTGGATCTCGTCGTCCACGTAGAGGATCCCGTGCGCCGCGCAGAGCTCGGCGAGTCGGGCGGGGTAGTCCGGCGGCATCGGGATGAAGCCCCCCTCACCCTGAACCGGCTCGAGGACGACGCAGGCCACGCTCGCGGGGTCGACCTCGGCGCGGAAGAGCGTCTCCAGCCCCCGGATCGCGTCGTCGGAGGAGACGCCGCGCAGTGGGTACGGCGCCGGGGCCCGGTAGACCTCGGGCGCGAACGGGCCGAAGCCGCGCTTGTAGACGACCTTGCTCGTCATCGTCAGCGTCAGGAGGGTACGCCCGTGGAAGCCGTGCTCGAAGACGACGACACCGGCGCGGCCCGTCGCGGCGCGCGCGATCTTGACGGCATTCTCGATCGCCTCGGCGCCGCTGTTCACGAGCAGCGACTTCTGGTCGGCGCCCGCGCACGGCGAGAGCTCGGCCAGGAGGCGACAGACCTCGACGTACGGCTCGTAGGTCCCGACCATGAAGCACTGGTGGAGGTAGCGGTCGACCTGCTCGTGGATCGCCGCGACGTCCGGCGCGAAGCCGTGGCCCGTGTTCTGGCAGGCGATCCCACCGGCGAAGTCGAGGTACTCGATCCCGTCCGCATCGGTGACGCGGGCGCCCTCGGCACCCGAGACGACGAGCCGGGGCGTGGCGACGCCGCGGGGCACGTACCGCTCCCGCGCGGCGCGAATGCGGGCGGAGGCGCTCTGCTCGACGGCGTCGGTGGACATCCCGGCCGATTCTCTCCCGCGCCCCGCCGCGACGCAATGGACCCCGGGGCCGAGCCGTGCACCCCCGCCTTCGACATCGCGGCGAAAAACATCAGGCGCAGCTTGCCCTGGGGCCGCCATCGGGGGTACCGTCCTTGGCCCGTGCGTCCAACGCTGACCGTCTGCGAGATCGCCGAGCGCTCCGGGCTCGAGCTCGGCGTCGCAGCGGGCGCAGCCGGGCTCGGCAACCCGATCGGCTGGGTTCACGTCTCCGAGCTCGCCGACCCGACGCCGTGGCTCGAGGGCGGAGAGCTCCTGATCACGACCGGCCTCGGGATCGGCGTCGGCGCGGCGGCGCAGCGCACATACCTCCGCCGGCTCGCCGAGCACGACCTCGCGGGGCTCGCCTTCGGGCTCGGCTTCGGCTGGCCCCGGGTGCCGGAGGCGCTCGTCGAGGAGGCCGACCGACTCGGCTTCCCCGTGCTGACCGTCCCGTATGACACGCCGTTCATCGCCCTGACCAAGGCGATCTCGGCCCAGCTCGCGAACGAGCAGCTCGCCCGGATCGAACGCGCGCTCGTCGTTCACGAGCGGCTCGCCCACGCGGTGCTCGAGGGCCGCGGGGTGGCCGAGCTGCTCGACGTCCTCGGCGAGCACGTCGGCTGCGCGCTGGCACTCGTCGACGAGAGCGGGCGAATCGTCGGCCAGCGGCAGGCGCGCGTGCTCGAGGACTGCGCGGAGGTGCTGGAGCTGCCGGTGGTCGCCGACGGCGCGATCGCGACCCTCCGCGCCGGCAGGCACGACGGCGTCCTCGGCGAGGAGGACCGCCTCGTCCTCCACCACGGCCAGACCGCGCTCGCCTTCGAGCTCTCGCGCCGCCAGGCCGTCTCGGCCGCCGAGCTCCGGCTCGCGGGCGACCTGCTCGAGGATCTCGAGCACGACCGGCTCGACGAGCGGGAGCTCGGCCGCCGGATCGCCGCCTTCGGGCTCGATCCCGGCAGGACCTACGCCGCCCTGCTGGCGATCGCAGACGACACGGAGGAGGTGCGCGCCGCCGCCTCCCGCGAGCTCGACGCGCGTGGCGCCTCCTACCTCTCCGCCGCTCGGCGCGACCGCGCAGCATTCCTCGTGGCGACCGGCGAAGAGGCCGAGGCCCTCGCGCTCGCCGAGGCGATCGTCGCGGCGGTGCCCGGCGCCCGGGTCGGCGTCGGCCGGCCCGCAACCGGACGCGGCCTCGGGCGCAGCCTGCTCGAGGCAAGGGCGGCGCTCGAGACGGTCGCGGCCCCGGTCGCGTCCTACCACGACCTCGGGGCGCTCGAGCTGCTGCTCAGCCTCCCGGAGGCGTCGCTCGAGGCGTTCGTCGCCCGTGTCCTCGGCCCCGCGACCGACAACGACTGGCTGCTCGAATCCCTCACTGCGCTGCTCGACACCGGCTGCCGCTGGAGTGAGGCGGCCGGGGTGCTCGGCGTCCACCGGCACACCCTCCGCTACCGGATGGAGCAGCTCCGGAAGCAGACCGGGCTCCATCCGGACGACCCGGCGCAGCGGATGGAGCTCTGGCTCGCCGTCAAGGCGAAGCAGGCGCTCGGCGCCCGAGAGGGCAGCGAGACCGAGCCCACCCCGGTCTGACCCCAAAACGAGCGAGCCCCGCCTCCCGACACGGTTTCGGGAGGCGGGGCTCGAACGGCGGTGGAGAGAGCCGGAGGCGGGGCTCGAACCCACGACCTACCGCTTACAAGGCGGTTGCTCTACCAGCTGAGCTACTCCGGCAGGTGGCCGGAATCGTACTCGCGTCTAGTTGAGGACCTCGCGCGTCTTCTGGTGGGCGACGATCTTCCGCTTCACCCGCTGCAGCGCGTTGT
>JBBQHQ010000058.1:0-14906 GCA_038324115.1 Gaiellales bacterium | reverse complement strand
GATCTCCGCGTTCGACGGGCCTTTCTGCGCCGCAGTCTCGGTCATCCGCTTCCCTGTCCCCTGCTCGTCAGATCCCGAATCCGACCCGCGACTCGCGGGCGTAGCGCTTGACGTAGACCACGCGGCCGAGCGCGACCGTGTAGCGACCGTCGCTCGCGTCGAGCGCGAAGGTGCCGCCCTCGCCGGATGCGAGCGCGCGCTCGAGCTCGTCGGCGCTCGCGGTCGTGATGATCACGCCCATGATCTGGCCGCCGTCGAACGCGAGCTCGATGCGGACGGAGTCTTCAGCCAACGGAAACCACCTCCGAGAGGACACCGTGGACGGCGTCGGGATGAACGAATGCGACCTGCAGGCCGAAGAGGCCCTGCCGCGGCTCGGTGTCGATCAGCTCCGCACCTGCGGCGGCGAGGTCGCCGAGCGCCGCGCGGACAACGTCGACCACGGAGGCGACGGGGTGCAACCCGGGGCCGCGACACGCGAGGAAGCGGCCGACGGGCGTGTCCTCGCCGAGCGGTGCGAGCAGCTCGACGCGGCCCGCGCCGACGAGGAGGGCGGCAGCCTCGACGCCCTGGTCGGGAACGGTGTCGCGGTGCTCGAGCGTCGCGCCGAAGAGCGATGCGTACGTCTCGACGGCGTCGTCGAGGTTGATCACGGCGACGCCGAGATGATGGATGCCTCGGGCGACCACGCCCTCGATGCTACTCGTCCCCTACGGGAGGACGCGGACCGTGCCGATCGTCTCGCTCGCGTGGGACTCGGGCTCGATCCCGGAGAGGAGCGCCTTCAGCTGGTCGCGGTCGAGCGTCTCCTTCTCGAGCAGGGCGGCGGCGAGACGGTCGAGCGCGCCGCGGTGCTTCGCGAGCAGCCGCTGCGCCTCGTCGTAGGCCTCGTCGGTGAGGCGGGCCTGCTCGGAGTCGCGCATCCGCTTCGTCTCCTCCGAGAGGGCGTAGTTGTCGGCGCGCATGGTCCGAGCGGGCGCGACTTCGGACATCCCGTACTCGAAGACCATGGAGCGCGCGATCTCGGTCACCTTCTGGAGATCGGAGGCGGCGCCGTTCGTGACACGTCCGAAGACGATCTCCTCGGCCGCGCGGCCGCCGAGCGCGACCTTCATCACATCGAGCAGCTCTTCCTTCGTGTGCAGGTAGCGCTCCTCGATCGGGAGGTAGTAGGCGTAGCCGAGCGCCTCGCCGCGCGCGATGATCGTCACCTTCTGGATCGGGAGCAGGTCGCCCATCAGATGGGCGAGGAGGGCATGGCCGGCCTCGTGGAACGCGAGGATCCGCTTCTCCTTCTCGGAGACGACGCGGCGCTGCTGGAGGCCGGCGACGACGCGCTCCATCGCGTCCTCGAACTGGCGCATCCCGATCGAGTTCAGCTCCTCGCGGCCCGCGAGGATCGCCGCCTCGTTGCAGATGTTCGCGAGATCGGCGCCCGTCAGCCCAGACGTCTGGCGCGCGATCACGCCGAGATCGATGTCGCCCGACAGCGGCTTGCCGCGCGTATGGACCTGGAGGATCTTCTCGCGACCGTTCAGGTCGGGGGGCGCCACGAGCACCTGGCGGTCGAACCGGCCCGGCCGGAGCAGCGCCGGGTCGAGGTCCTGGAGGCGGTTGGAGGCGCCCATCACGATCACCTGCGCGCCCTCGGAGAAGCCGTCGAGCTCGACGAGGAGCTGGTTCAGCGTCTGATCCTGCTCGCGGTTGTGGCTGTGCCCGGCGCGAGCGGCGCCGACGGCGTCGAGCTCGTCGATGAAGATGATCGCGGGCGCGTTCTTGCGCGCCTCCTCGAAGAGCTTGCGGATCCGGGACGCCCCGAGCCCGGCGAACATCTCCACGAACGCGGAGGCGCTCTGGGCGTAGAACTTCGCCCCCGACTCGTGCGCGACCGCCTTGGCGAGCAGCGTCTTGCCGGTGCCGGGCGGCCCGTAGAGCAGCATCCCCTTCGGAACGTGGGCGCCCAGCCGCTCGAAGCGCTTCGGGTGCTTGAGAAAGTCCACGACCTCGCGCAGCTCGGCCTTCGCCTCTTCGACGCCGGCGACGTCATCCCAGTTGACCGCGCCCCCGGAGCTCGTCTCCACGGCCGCCGGCTTCACGCGTGGCATGTACTGGAGCGTCCGCCAGAGCAGGTAGATGATCGCACCGAAGAAGACGAGCGGGAGCCACGTCAGGGCGTAGCGCGGCACCGCATCCAGAAAGTCCCCCAGCAGCTGCATCTCTCCCCTATCGGCAGGTGGTCAGCGACGCTGTAGCACTGCCACGATAGCCGCCTCGCGCTGCGAGATCTGGAGCTCGACCGCGCTCAGCCGTGGATGGCCGAGCCAGAGCTCGCGGACCGGGTCTGGGCCCGGGCGGCCCGGCGTCAGGTCGTCGAGGACGAGCGTCCCGCCGGGCGCGAGCAGCGCGAGCAGCTCCTCGTGCTCCTTCGCCCGGCCTCCGTCCGCGAAGACGAGGTCGAAGGGCGCCTCCGCAGGAAGCACCTCCTCCCAGCCGCCCTGGAGGACATGGGCCTGCTCGTCCTCGGCCAGCAGCTCGGCAACGGCCGCGGCCCGCTCCTCGTCCGGCTCGACGGTGACGAACCCGACCCCGGGAGCGAGCCCGGAGAGCAGCCAGGCCGACCCGACACCGCAGCCCGAGCCGATCTCGGCCACCCGCTCCCGCCCGCGCTGCGACGCGAGCACCTGCAGGAGCCGGCCAGTCTCGGGACTGCAGGAGCGGTCGAAGCCGAGCTGCTCCGCGAGCGCGACGGCTCGCTCGACGAGAGGTGGAACCACGTTGCAACACTAACTGCGTGCCTGAGCTGCCCCTGCCTACCCACTACGACCCCGAGCGCGTTGGCGAGGTCTGGCGCGTCGACTACGCGGCCCGTTTCGAAGACGCCGGTCGCTGGCGCGCCGAGCACGGGATCGCCGGGAACGACGCCGACCCGTTCCGGATCGCGCTCGTGCTCGTGGACGTCCAGAACACGTTCTGCACGCCCGGCTTCGAGCTCTTCGTCGCGGGCCGCTCCGGCACCGGGGCGCTCGACGACTCCCGCCGGCTCTGCGAGTTCCTCTACCGCAACCTCGCGGCGATCACGCTGATCTTCCCGACGCTCGACACGCACGGGGCGATGCAGATCTTCCACCCGGTCATGCTCGAGGACGCCGAGGGGAACCATCCTCCGCCGTTCACGCTCGTGAGCGCCGAGGACGTCGAGACCGGGCGCTGGCGGATGAGCCCGTCCGCCGCCGCGGGGCTCGGGCTCGACCCCGACTACGCGACCGAACACCTCCGCTACTACACGCAAACGCTCGCCGACAGCGGCAAGTACGGGCTCACCGTCTGGCCCTTCCACGCGATGCGGGGTGGGATCGGCTACGCGCTCGTCTCGGCCGTCGAGGAGGCGATCTTCTTCCACACGATCGCGCGGTTCGCGCCGGCCGGCTACCAGCCGAAGGGCGACAACCCGCTGACCGAGCACTACTCGATGCTCGGCCCCGAGGTGGAGGTCGACCGCGAGGGCGAGCCGCTCGGGCGTCGCAACCAGCCGCTCGTGGAGGAACTGCTCCGGTTCGACGCGGTCGTGATCGCCGGGCAGGCGAAGAGCCACTGTGTCGCCTGGACGATCCAGGATCTGCTCGCCGACCCGACCGTCCAGGAGCGCGAGCTCGAGCAGAAGGTCTACCTGCTCGAGGATTGCACATCCCCTGTCGTCGTCCCCGGCGCCGCCGACTTCACCGACGAGGCCGACGCGGCGTTCGCGCGGTTCGCCGAGTCGGGCGCCCACGTGGTCCGCTCGGCCACGCCGCTCGCGGAGTGGCCCGGAGTGGTCGGGGAAGCGCTGGGCTGAGCCGCGACGCTAGCCGACGAGCTGGAGGCGCGGGTTCGGCCGGTAGCGGCGCCCGACCTTCGCGGACGGCCGGCCGTCGGTCATGACGATGTCGGCGGTGAAGTCGTTCTGGCCGCGGATCAGCGAGGAGCCGATTCCGTACGCGTCCACCGGGACGTTCGCCGCCTCGAAGGCCTCGATCTTGTCCACGGTGAAGCCGCCCGAGACGACGATCTTGATCCGCTCGAACCCGTCCGCGTCGAGCGCGTCCCGCACCTTGCGGACGAGCCGCTCGTTGACGCCGCGCGGGTCGAAGTCGCCCATCTCGTCCCAGAGCGAGCGGTCGACGAGCTGGCCCGACGTGTCGAGGCGGACGCCCCACAGGCGTGGGCCCAGCGCCCGGGCGACGTCGAGCGCCGTCCCGACCGAGTCGTTCTCGAAGTCGACGAGGACGACGACGTTCATGTCCTCCGGCGCCCACTCGGCGAACTTCGTCGCGGCGAGGACGGTGTTCCCGCCGTAGGCCGCGATCAGGGCGTGCGGGACGGTGCCGACCCCGCGTCCGCCCCACCATGAGGCCTGCGCGTCGGAGGTGACGCCGATCTCGGCGCCGATCATCGCGCCGGCCACATAGGCCGCGTAGCCGTCACCGGTCTGGACGCGGTGGTGGTCGTGCCGGGCCGGCATGAAGATGATGTGCTTGCCGTTCGCGGCCTCGACGACGCGGGCGACGTTCGACGTGATCAGCGTCCGGCGGGTGAGTACGCCGAGGTACGCGGTCTCGAGGTGGGCGAAGAGCGTGTAGTCGCCCTCGATCGTCAGCACGGTCTCCCACGGCTCGGTGCGGTCGCCGTCGAAGAGGGCATGGACGGTGAGGGCGTCCCAGTCGTGGGAGGCGAGCTTCAAGATCGCGATCGACTCGTCGATCCCCCCGAGCATCGCCGTGTTCCGCTGGAAGACCTGCATCACGACGCGGGGGTGCCGGCCGTCCGCGAGGAGCGTGTCACGCGTGTGGTTGAAGTAGGCGTCGGTGTAGTAGCCCTCGCGCATCTTCTCGACGGGGAGGTCGAAGATCTCGGGCGGAAGCCGGAGCCGGGTGCGCTGCTCGGTCGCCATCAGGCCTCGAGCTCCAGGCAGGCGGCGAGCGCGGCCTCGGCGACAGCGAGCTGGTCGGCGGACGGCTCGGCGGTCGCGATCCGGTGCTGGAGCTCGTGGCCAGGGCGTGCGAGCGCCTTCGCGAGCGGATGGGCCGGGTGCCGCGTCATCCAACCGAAGACCTCGACCGCGGCGCCGACGGCGCCGAGAGAGGTGACGACGCGCGCCGGGGAGCGCAGCCTGGCGGGGGCGCGGGCGGCGAGGGCGTTCCCGACGGCGGAGGCCGCGAGGAGCGGGCCGATCAGGTGCGAGCCGCAGCGCTCGTGCTCCTTCGCGCGGGTCTCGCCGTGCTCGTACGTCCCGATCGAGACGTGCTCGGCGCCGTGGTAGGAGGCCAGCTCGCCGCCGCGGAGCGCGAGCAGGGCCGGCGCCAGCGAGAGCATCCCGGAGAGGAGCTCGCGGGCGGTCGCACCGAGCTGGGTCGAGCGCCGGAGCGCCTGTACCGTGACCGCGCTCGCGAGGGTGGCCGCGATCACAGCTGGGCGCTCGAACGGCAGTCGCGCGTCCGGCAGCCGGCGGCGCAGCTCGGGGATGAACGCGACGGACTCGGCGAGCCGCAGTGGCCCGCGCAGGAACGGGGTCTGGATCCCGGGGGCGAACAGGCGCTTGCGGCCCGAGGCGACCTCGATCTCGCCCGCTCCGGTCCGGATCGCCGCCGCCCAGGCGGTGGGGCCGTGCACGAGGACGCCGTTCGAGAGCGCCATCCCGCCGAGACGAACCTTCTCGCTCATCGGGGAAGCGTAGCCTCCGCCCGCAGGGCTGCCTGGAGCTCGTCCGCCGCCGGCCCCCGCCCGAGCGGGCTGCCGTCCAACTCGGTCACCGGCATCACCTCCCGAATCGAGGAGGAGGTGAACGCCTCCTCGGCACCGGTCAGCTCAGTCAGGGCGAAGACGCCTTCGACGATCTCGTAGCCGCAGTCGGCTGCAAGCTCGAGCACGGCCGCACGCGTCACCCCGGCGAGGATCCCAAGCGAGAGCTCCGGCGTAGAGAGCGTGCTGCCGCGCCGCCACCAGACGTTCGTGGTCGGCCCCTCCAGCACCGTCCCCTCGGCGTCGACGAAGACCGCGTCGTCGGCGCCGCGCCTGCGGGCCTCCGCCTCGGCAGCCATGTTGACCGCGTAGCTCGTGGACTTGACGCCGGGGAGCAGCCACGGCTCCTCCGCCCGGACGCCGCGCAGCGAGATCAGGCGCTGCCCCCGCTCCCGGAGCGCCTCGTAGTGCGAGGGGAGCTCGCTGACGAGCGCGAGCGAGGTCGCGGGCCCCTCGCCAGAGCCGGGCGTCCAGAAGAAGCGCAGGACGGCGTCCGGGCTGCCCGCCGCCTCGAGCGCCTGCCGCGCGAGCTCCTCCAGCTCGAGCCGGTTGACGGCGGGGAGCCCGATTCGCTCGGCGGAGCCTGCGAGCCGGTCGAGATGCTCGGCGAGCCGGTAGGGGAGGCCGTCGTAGACGCGGACCGTCTCGAAGGCGGCGCGCCCGCGGAGGAGCGCCTCGTCGTCCGCCCGCAGCACGGGCTCGCCCGGGTCGACGAGCCCGCGCCCGCCGACCGCGACCGCGAGCAGAGTCACGCCGCCACCTCCAGCGGCGCGCCGATCGCCTGCAGGAGCGGCCGCGCCTTCGTCCAGGATTCCTCGATCTCGGCCTCGGGCTCGGAGTCCCAGACGATCCCACCTCCGACCCAGAGATGGATCCGCCCGGCCGCGACGGCGAACGTGCGAATCGTCAGCGCCAGCTCGAGATCGCCGTTTCCGTGCACCGTTCCGAGCGCGCCCATCGCCGCGCCGCGCCCGACGGGCTCGAGGCGGGCGATCTCGTCCAGCGCAGCGAGCTTCGGCGCGCCGGTGACCGAGCCACCGGGGAACGTCGCAGCGAGCAGCTCGGCGAGCCCCACGTTCTCGCGCAGCCTCCCTTCGACCCGGGAGACGAGATGCGTGACGCCGGCCAGCTCACGCTCGGCCATCAGCTCCGGCCAGCGGACGGTGCCCGGCTCGCAGACGCGGGAGAGGTCGTTCCGTTCCAGGTCGACGATCATCACGTGCTCCGCCTCGTCCTTCGCGCCCTCGACGTGCTCCCCGAGCGGCCGAGTGCCCTTGATCGGCATCGTCCAGACGCTGCTGCCACGGCGCGCGAGGAAGAGCTCGGGCGACGCCGAGGCGATCGCCCAGCCCTCGCCCGCGAGGAACGGCGCGAGCGGGCGCAGCCCAGCGAGGGCCGCCGCGAGCGCGGCAGGCTCGCCGGCGAAGTCCGCGGCGAGATGCTGAACGAGGTTGACCTGGTAGACGTCGCCCCGCCGGATCGCGGCGCGCACGGCTTCGACCGCGGCGGCATAGGCCTCGTCCGTCCACGTCCGCTCCCACCGGCCGATCCGAACACGCCCGATGCTTAAAGCCTCAGGCGCCTCAAGTGTGTCCCGCACGGCCACGGCCGCGAGGGGGAGGTCGAGGGGCTCGGCGGGCGGGGTTGAGCGACGCAGGAGCGGGGCCGAGAGGCCGTAGCCGAGATAGAGGTCAGCGCGGAGGCGCTCGGCGCCGGGCGCGAAGAAGCCGTGCTCGCGCAGGTACGCCTCGATCCGCTCGAAGGCGTTTTCCGGCTCGCGCAGCTCGAGCATCAGCCCGGTCTCACCCGAGGGGGGAGCGCGCGACGGCGCGGAGGAACTCGACGCCCAGCTCGAGGTCGTCCACGTGCACGCGCTCGTCGGCGGAATGAATCAACCGGGCCGCCTGCTCCGCGCTCATCGTCCGCATCGGGAAGAAGCCGTAGGCGACGGTGCCGAACGCCTCCCGGAGCCAGTGCGAGTCGGTGAAGCCCGCGCAGCAGGTGGGAGCGACCCGCGCGCCGGGGTCGGTCGAGGCGACCCACGACTCGAGCGCGGCGTAGAGCGGCGTCTCCAGCGACGAGCGTGTCCCACCCCAGCGCTCGATCCACTCGAGGTCGTAGTCCCCGTCGCCGAGCACGGAGCGGACGAGCGGCTCCACGTCCTCGGGCGTCTGCCCCGGCAGAAGTCGGCAGTCCACTGTGAGATCGACTGCGCCGGGGATCACGTTGCGCCGCTCCGAGCCGGTGATCATCGTCGGCGAGAACGTCAGCGCGAGCAGCGGCTCGATCAGCTCGACGGCGAGCTCGTCCACGCCGCGCAGCCGCTCGAGCACGTCCGCCGGCGCCGGCTGCTCGCCCAGGACGGCGTCGAGGAAGCCGGCCACCTCGGGTCCGACGGTCGGCTCCGGCCGGTAGGCGCCGAGCCGCTCGAGCAGCGGCGCCGCCTTCAGGAGCGCGTTGTCCGCGATCGCCGGCATCGACGCGTGCCCGCTCCGGCCCCGGACGTGCAGCCGAAACGGCGCGGACATCTTCTCGGCGGTCGCACAGAGGTAGTAGGCCGATTCGCCCAGCTCGACCCGCTCGCCGCCGCCCTCGTTGATCGCGTAGTCCACCCTGACCGCGTCCGGGTGCTCCGCGCAGAGCCACTGGAGGCCGAAGTCCGGCCCGACCTCCTCGTCGGCGGCCGCGATCAGGACGAGGTCGCCGGGGGGCCGGAAGCCTTCGCGGGCGAGCGAGGCGAGGGCGACCGCACTCGCGGCGACCTGGTTCTTCATATCGAGCGCGCCGCGCCCCCAGACGTGGTCGTCGACGAGATCGCCCGACCAGGGGTCGCGCGACCACTCGGACGGCTCCGCGACCACCGTGTCGGTGTGGCACATGAACGCGAGGCTCGGCCCGTCGCCGCCGGGGAGCCGCGCCACCAGGCTCGCCCGCTCCGGCGTCCGTCCGTAGAGCTGCGCCTCGACGCCGTTCGCAGCGAGGTAGTCGCGCAGGCACTCCGCCGCGATCGTCTCGTTACCGGGCGGGTTGACGGTGTTCAGCCGGAGGAGCTGCTGGAGCAGCCCGACCGCCTCGTCCTTGAGGCTCATCCCTGCTCGCTGGAGAGAGCCGTCAGCTCGTTCCGCGCACGCCAGAGCTCGGGGAAGAAGGAGTGGTGGACCAGCCGACCGAGCACCTCGACCGGTGTGCCCTGGGTGCCGACGACGCTGTCGCCGATCACGCGGGCGACCACCTTGTAGTGGCGCATCCGCCACATCGAGATCCGTTCGTCCAGCTCGATCAGCCCTTCGGCGAGCCCGTACAGCTCCTCGTGCTCGCGGCCCTGGACGTAGACATCGGCGACCGAGAGCCCCGCCCGCTCGCGCTGCCTCGCGAACGCGACGCCGAGCGCGGGGGCGACCCGCCGGATCTCGCGCCAGCCGGGCGAGTCGAAGCCGCTCCCGTGCCCGAGCACCTTGCGGATCTCCTGGTACTCCCAGGGTGACATCTGCTCGAGCATGTCGAGCTGCGTGGTCGCGTAGACGAGGCAGAGCGCCGAGCGGCGGAGGAGGCGCAGCGCCGGCGCGATCTCGTCCGAGTCGAGGTGCGCGGTCGCCGCCTCGACCTCATTCCAGGCCAGCTTCAGCCAGAGCTCGGACGACTGGTGGACGACCTGGAAGAGGAGCTCGTCGCGGTGCACCCACTCGTCCGGTGACTTCTGGAGCGCAAGCAGCTCGACCGTGTTCAGGTAGCGCTCGTAGTCGCTCCCGGCATCGCCGGAGAGCACCGGCTGTGAGAAGTCCTCGGCCCCGTGCGTCGTCACGTCGCGGAGCATACTGCCCGCATGAGCGACCTCTTCGCCGATGCCGCCCGCGAGCGCTCCGCCGCCCACGCGCCGCTCGCCCAGCGGGTCCGCCCGCGTTCGCTCGACGAGCTCGTGGGCCAGCAGCACGTGCTCGGCCCAGGCTCCGCGCTTCGCCGCGCGATCGAGGAGGACCGCCTCCGGTCACTGATCCTCTACGGCCCGCCCGGCGTCGGGAAGACGACGCTGGCCCGGATCGTCGCCGCCGCGACCGGCGCCGCGTTCGAGGAGCTCTCGGCCGTCTCGGCGCGCGTCGACGACGTGCGCCGCGTGCTCAGGGACGCTCGCGACCGGCTCGGCGCCCACGGGCAGCGGACGATCCTCTTCATCGACGAGATCCACCGCTTCAACAAGGGCCAGCAGGACGCGCTCCTGCCCGCGGTCGAGGAGGGGCTCGTCACGCTCGTCGGCGCGACGACCGAGAACCCGTACTTCGAAGTCAACTCCGCGCTCCTCTCCCGCTGCCAGGTCGTCGAGCTGGAGTCGCTGGGCGAGGAGGAGCTCGTCGAGGTCGTGCGGCGCGGTGCGGAGGCGATCGGGGCCGAGGTCACGTCCGAGGTCGCGCGCCTGATCGCCGTGCGCGCCGGCGGCGATGCCCGCTCCGCCCTCAGCACCGTCGAGATCGCCTGGGAGACCGCGCGGGCCGAGGGCGTCCCGCTGGAGGAGCGTCACGTCACCGACGCGTCCCGGAAGCGGCCGCTCCGCTACGACAAGGGCGCCGACCAGCACTACGACTTCGTCTCCGCGTTCATCAAGTCGATGCGCGGCTCCGACCCGGACGCCGCCGTCTACTACCTCGCGGTGATGCTGGAGGGCGGCGAGGACCCCCGCTTCATCGCGCGGCGGCTCGTCATCTTCGCCTCGGAGGACGTCGGCAACGCAGACCCCCGCGGGCTCCAGGTCGCGGTCGCCGCGGCCCATGCGCTCGAGCACGTCGGCCTGCCGGAGGCTCAGCTCAACCTCTCCCAGGCCGCGATCTACCTGGCGAACGCACCCAAGTCGAAGGCGGCTGCGAACGCGATCTGGGCCGCGCGCAAGGATGTCTGCGAGGGCGGGAACCTACGCCCGCCGGCGATGCTCCGGGACGCGCACTACTCCGGCGCCAAGAAGCTCGGCCACGGCGAGGGTTACATCGACCCCCACACGGATCCCCGCGGCTCCGAGCTCGACTACCTCCCCGAGGAGCTGCGCGGGCGGCGCTACTATCGCCCGACTGCGAACGGCGAGGAGGCCGGGCTTGATCCAGACCGGAGACAGGGCGCCTGACTTCGACCTCGAGGTCGACCGGGCGCAGCGCGTCCGGCTCGCTGACTTCGCCGGCCGGCGCAACGTCCTGCTCGTCTTCCATCCCTTCGCCTTCACGCCGCTCTGCGACGAGGAGGCGCTCGATCTCCAGGAGAATCTGGACGCCTTCGACGAGGCCGAGACCGACGTCGTCATGGTCTCGTGCGACCCGGCTCCGGCGCGCAAGGCCTGGAAGGAGAAGCTCGGGCTCGGCTTCACGCTCGGCTCCGACTTCTGGCCGCACGGGGAGGCCACGAAGGCCTACGGGGTCTTCAACGAGCGGACCGGCGCGCCGGTCCGTGGCACGTTCCTGATCGACACGGCCGGCACGGTCGTCTGGTCGCTCGTCAACGACCCGGACACGCGCAGGACCGAGATCGCCAGCGCGCCGCTCGCAGCAGTCGAGCGGTGACCCTGCACCGGCACGAGTGGGGCGAGCCGGGCGCGCCTCTCGTCGTCTGCCTCCACGGCGTTGCAAGCCACGGCCGCCACTTCGCGCGGCTGGCCGAGCGGCTCGCGCCGCCCCACCACGTCGTCGCGCTCGACCTGCGCGGGCACGGCGACTCCGATCGCGAGCCGCCCTGGTCGCTCGACCGGCATCTCGCGGACGTGCTCGAGTCCGCACCCGCGGCCCCCGCGACCTGGCTCGGCCACTCGTTCGGCGGCCGGCTCGCCTTCGAGGCCGCCGCCGCGGCCCCGGAGCGCGTCAGCAGGCTCGTCCTCCTCGACCCGGTGATCCTCCTGTCGCCGCACGCCGGGCTCGACTGGGCCGAGAACGCGCGCACGGAGCGCTCCTACGCCTCCTTCGAGGAGGCGATCGACCGCCGCTACGAGGAGAGCGCGCTCCACGACGCACCCCGCAAGCTCCTCGAGACCGAGCTGCGACCCCACCTCGTGGAGGACGAGGACGGTCGCTGGCGCTACCGCTACAACCAGAGCGCCGTCGTCACTGCCTACGGGGAGATGAGTCGGCAGCCGCCGCCCTTCGAGGCGGTGCAGGTCCCGACCCTGCTGGTGCTCGGCGAGGATTCCTACCTGCCGTACGACCACGTGCTCGACGCCCACGTGGCCGCCCTGGGTGCGGCGCTCGTCGTCGAGCGCGTCCCGGGCGGCCATTCGGTGCTCTGGGACGCGTTCGACGAGACGAGCGCCGCAATCGAGCGGTTCCTGACCTAGGCCGCGGCGGCGAGTCCAGCGGCCCGGGCCGCGACGGCCGCGGCGAGGGCGTCCACGACGACACGGATCTCGGCGAGAAGCTCCGCGTCGACGCCGTCGGCGAGCCGGTCGTCGGCCTTCGCCACGGCCACGGTCTCCTCCAGCGTGCGGGCGCCGAACGCGCCCAGGACCTTGCGCGTCTCGGCTGCCGCCCAGACGCCGCCGAACATGCCGGTGCTCGAAGAGAGCACCGCGGCGGGCTTGTCCCGAACCGGCGAGTCGACCCGCGGGCGCGACACCCAGTCGAAGGCGTTCTTCAGCGCCCCGGGGATGGACGAGTTGTACTCCGGCGTCGAGACGAGAACGGCGTCGGCGCGCTCGAGCGCCGCCCGCAGCCGGTCGACGGCCGCGGGCTGAGCGCCCGAAGCGTCGTCGTCCGCGTCGTAGGCCGGGATCTCCTTCAAGCCCTCGTAGAGCTCGAGCTCGATCCCGTCCGGCGCCCCTGCGGCAGCCGCCTGGAGCAGGTGCGTGTTGTGCGAGCCGGCCCGGAGGCTGCCGCTGAGGGCGAGGATGCGCATCGTCAGCCCTGGATCAACGCGAGGTTGGCGGTGAGCTTGACGTCGTTGCCGAGCGCGGGCTGGCCTGTCGGGAGGTCGAGGTTCCAGTCGATCCCGAACTCGCGCCGGTCGACCGTCGTCGCCACGTCGAACGCGATCCGCTGGTTGCCGTAGGCGTCCGGCGTCGGGCCGACGACCGTCCCCGTGATCGTGACCGGCTTCGAGACGCCGCGAAGCGTCAGCTCGCCTTCGATCGTGACGGCGTCTCCGTCGCGCTCGATCGCCTCGGACGAGAAGGAGAGGGTCGGATGCTGCTCGGCGTCGAAGAAGTCGGGCGACTGGAGGTGGCCCTGGAGGTTCGGGTCGTCGACCCGAACGCTCGCCACGGTGGCGCTCCCGGTGAGGGTGCCCTCCACGAGCGAGGCGTCGATCGCGTCGAACGAGCCCCGGAATGTGCCGGCGCCGCTGTAGGTGACGGCGAAGCCGACGTCCGAGTGGACGGGGTCGATCCCCCACGTGCCGGCCGGGATCTCGGTGATGGTGTCCTGCGTGATGCTCATTGTCTCTCGACGAAGGGAGGCTGAAGCGCGTCGAGCTCGCCGAGCGCCTGCAGCTGACCCCGTCCGGCGTCACGCGCCTCCTGGACGGGCTCGAGGGCTGCGGGCTCGTGGAGAAGCGCAACTGCGCCTCCGACGCCCGCGTCACCTACGCAGCGGTGACCGAGGCGGGGCGGACGCGCCTCGCCGAGGCTTCCTGCTCCCACGTCGCGGCCGTGCGCGAGCTCTTCGCCGAGCGCTACGACGAGGGCGAGCTGGAGACGCTCGCCGAGCTCCTCGGCCGCCGCCCCGGCGCCGCCGGGGCGGACGCGGGCCTCTGCGGCCTCAAGGGCTGACCGAACCGATCTCGCCCGGCCGCCGAACCACCGGCATGCCATTCGGAATCGGAATCACGGAGATGCTGATCCTCGCGGTCGTGCTACTCGTCTTCTTCGGCCCCAAGCGACTGCCCGAGATGGGCCGCTCGCTGGGGAAGGGGATGCGGGAGTTCAAGGACTCGATCACCGAGACCAAGGACGAGCTCGTCCGCGAGAGCAGCGACTCTCCCCCAAGGCCCTAAAAAGCGCTAGACGACGTACTCGTCGGCGATCGAGAGCACCTCGTCGAGGGTCGCAAGACCCTCTTCGAGCTCTTCTCTCGTGATCGTCAGCGGCGGGCACACCATGACCACGTTCCAGTGGGTCATGAGGTAGAGGCCGCGCTCGAGCGCCGCCTCCGCCATCCGCGCGACCGGCGCGGCCGCCTCACCCCCGGCGTTGAAGGGGACGAGCGGCTCCCGCGTCTCTCGGTTCGTCACGAGCTCCAGGCCCCAGAAGAGGCCGAGCCCGCGCACGTCGCCGATCGACGGGTGCTTCGCCGCGAGCTCCGGGAGCGCCGTCGCGAGGAACGCGCCCTGCTCGGCCGCGTTCTCGACGATCCCCTCCTCGCGGAAGGCCTCGATCGAGGCGACGGCCGAGGCGCACGCGAGCGGATGCCCGCTGTAGGTGAGCCCGCCGGCCATGAACTTGTCGCGCATCCACTCGCCGATCGCCGCGGAGACGGTCATCGCGCCGAGCGGGACGTAGCCGGAGTTGATCCCCTTGGCCATCGTGAGGATGTCGGGGACGACGTCCCAGTTGTCGCAGGCGAACCACTTGCCGGTGCGCCCGAAGCCGGCCATCACCTCGTCGAGGATCAGCAGGATCCCGTGCTTGTCGCAGGTCTCGCGAATCGAGCGGAGGTAGCCCTCGGGCGGCGGGATGATCCCGTTCGTGCCGGTGACCGTCTCCAGGATCACGGCGGCGACGGTGTGCGGGCCCTCGTACTGGAGGATCTCCTCCAGGTGGGGCGCGCCCGTGCAGACCGGACAGGGGTCGGGATGCCCGGCCGGGCAGCGGTAGGTGTAGGGGTCGAGCATCCGGACGACGCCCGGGCTCCCGGGCTCGGCGTGCCAGCGACGGGGGTCGCCCGTCAGCGTGATCGCGCCGGCCGTCGCACCGTGGTAGGAGCGGTAGCGAGCGATCACCTTGTGGCGGCCGGTGTACCAGCGCGCGAGCTTGATCGCGTTCTCGTTCGCCTCGGCGCCGCCGTTCGTGAAGAACGACATCTTCAGGTCGCCCGGCGTGACCTCGGAGAGCAGCCGGCCCAGACGCGACCGGGGCTCGGTCGCCATGGGCGGGCCGATCGTGGCGAGCCGCTCGGCCTGCTCCTTGATCGCCGCGACGATCTTGGGATGCCCGTAGCCGATCGAGACGTTGA
>JBBQHQ010000057.1:0-14929 GCA_038324115.1 Gaiellales bacterium | reverse complement strand
GAGCATCGAGCCGCCGAAGAGGACGTAGTGGAAGTGGGCGACGATGTAGTAGGTGTCGTGCACCTGCCAGTCGATCGGGAACGCGGCCATGAAGATCCCGGTGAGGCCGCCGATCGTGAAGACGGAGAGGAAGCCGAGCGCGAACAGCATCGGGGTCGCGAACGAGATGTTCCCGCGCCAGAGCGTCGCCAGCCAGTTGAAGATCTTCACCCCGGTGGGGACGGCAATCACCATCGAGGCGATCATGAAGAAGCTGTTCAGCACCGTCGGCAGACCGACCGTGAACATGTGGTGGGCCCAGACGAGCATCGAGAAGAAGGCGATCCCGGCGGTCGAGAACGCGACGGCCTTGTAGCCGAAGATCGGCTTCCGCGCGAAGACGGGGATGATCTCCGAGATCATCCCGAAGGCGGGCAGGATCATGATGTAGACCTCGGGGTGCCCGAAGAACCAGAACGCGTGCTGGTAGAGCACCGGGCTCCCGCCCTCGCCGGGGGTGAAGAAATGGGTCCCGGCCTGACGGTCGAGCAGCAGGAGGGTCAGCCCCGCCGAGAGCACCGGCAGGACGAGCACGAGCAGGACCGCGTAGGTCTCGACCGCCCAGATGAAGAGCGGCATTCGGGTGTAGCTCATCCCGGCTGTCCGCATGTTGTGGATCGTGACGATGAAGTTGATCGCGCCCAGCAGCGAGGAGAGCGAGAGGACGTGCAGGCCGAGGATCCAGAGGTCCTGCCCGTTCCCGATCGATTGGGCGGAGAGCGGCGGGTAGGCAGTCCAGCCCGACTTGGCGGCGCCGCCGTTGGCGAAGAACGAGAGCATCAGGATGACCCCGCCGAAGACGAAGAGCCAGTAGGAGAGCGCGTTCAGGCGCGGGAAGGCCATGTCGCGGGCGCCGATCATCAGCGGGACGAGGTAGTTGGCGAAGCCGGCGAGAATCGGGACGACGACGAGGAAGACCATCGTCGTCCCGTGCATCGTCATCACCTGGTTGTAGGCGTCCCGGGTGAGAAAGTCGTTGTTCGGCTGGGTCAGCTGCGTCCGGAGGAGCAGCGCCATCACGCCGCCGGCGAGGAAGAAGACCAGCGACGTCAGGATGTAGAGGATCCCGATCCGCTTGTGGTCGACGGTGACGAGCCAGCTCGCTACGCGGCCGCGCTGCCAGGGCGCCGGCGTCTCCGCCCTAACCGCCATTCGCGATCTCCTTCCCCAGGTAGTCCGTCAGTGCCTTCATCTGCCGGTCGCTCCAGTCCTTGCCGATCGGCGGCATCTGGCCCCGTCCGTTGCGGACGACCTGCTCGACCGCGGCGGGGTCGGCGACGAGCGAGTTGCCGGCGAGCGCGGGGCCGATGTCGCCGCCGCCCGCGAGCCCGTGGCACTTGCCGCACGAGCCCTCGAAGGTGTCCTTGCCGAGATCGGAGGTGCCGGCCGCCTGCGCGTCCGCCTCGGAGGCGAGCCAGCTGTCGAACTCGTCCGCCGCCATCACGTGCGCCTCGGTCAGCATCGCGGCGTGCTGGATCCCGCAGAACTCGGCGCACTGGCCGCGGTAGACACCCTCGTCGGCCCGGAACCAGGTGTGGTTCACCGTTCCGGGGATCGCGTCGAACTTGCCCCCGAGGGCGGGGATCCACCACGAGTGGATCACGTCGTAGTCGGGCGCGGTCACGTCGACCTTCACGTTCCGGCCGGCCGGCGCGCGGAGGGTGTCGATCGCGATCACCCCGTTCGGGTACTCGTACTGCCAGTAGTAGCGGTAGCCCTTCGCGACCACCTCTGTGCGATCTCCCGCAGCGGCCGACGGGATGTCGGTGATCCCCGGGAGCTTGTAGAAGACGAAGGCGCCGATCGCGACGAGGATCAGCACCGGCGCGACCGTCCAGCCAAGCTCGAGCCGCACGTTGCCGTGCACCTGCGGGCCGAGCTCATCGTCCGGGCGGCCGCGGCGCCGGTAGCGCCAGATGAACCAGACGAGCGTGCCCTGGACGATGACGAAGATGAAGCCGGTGAAGATCGCGATCCACCAGTAGGCGTCGGTGATCCGCTCGGCGTTCGGGGAGGCGCCGTCGACCGGGGCGATCCCGCCGTTCCCCGCGTACGCGGCACCGGCGAGCAGGAGCGCCCAGAAGACGACGAACGCGGAGGCGAGAGGTCGACGCACGGCCGCAGGCATTCTATGAACGTGGCCGAGTCGGTGCCGAGTCGAACGACCGTCGAGCTGCCCACGGGGGTGGAGCGACCGTTCGAGGTCTACGTGAACGGGATCGCGCAGGTCGAGGGACGGGACTACACGGTGCGGGGTCGACAGCTCGTGTTCGGGCGCGAGCTCCGGAACGAGGGACGGCTTGGGTTCTGGCGTTGGGCGTCGATGCTCGTGGGCGCGGCCGGGACCTATCGGCAGAACGACACGGTCGACATCGCCTACACGGCCGGGGGCAGGCGGGCGGTCGCGAGCGGGCTGCGGCTCGTCCCGGAGGGGACGGACGGCGGCTAGCTCGTCTGGTTGCGGTCGCCGAGCGTCGCCTCGACCTGCATCCGCTCGCCGTCACGTACGATCGTCAGGTCGATCGTCGTGCCGGGATCCTTCTTCCGCAGCTCCGAGAGCAGATCCTCGACGATCCGGATCTCGGTCCCGTCGAGCTGGACGATCACGTCTCCCGGCTCGAGGCCTGCCCGCGCGGCGCCCGAACGGGGCGTGACCGACTGCACCAGCACACCGGACTCGAGGTCGATCCCGAAGCGGCTCGCGACCTGCGGGGTCAGGTCGGCCGGGCCGACGCCGAGGAACGAGTGGGTCACCTTGCCGGTCGTGCGCAGCTCCTCGACCGCGGCCGCGACGGTCGGCGCCGGGATCGCGAACCCGATCGAGACAGCGCTCGCGGCAGGCGGGATGTAGGCGACCGCGATCCCGACCACCTCGCCGCGCAGGTTGACGAGCGCGCCGCCCGAGTTGCCGGGCGAGATCGCCGCATCGGTCTGGATCAGGTCGATCAGGGCCGGCGTTCGTCCGGCAGAGGGGATCTCGCGGTGGAGGCCGGAGACGATGCCCGCGGTCACCGAGGACTCGAAGCCGAGGGGGTTCCCCATTGCGACGACGGGCTCGCCCACGCGCGGCAGCCCGGTCGCGAGCGTCGCCGCGGGCAGGTCGGTGCGGTCGACGGTCACGATCGCGAGGTCGGTGAGCGGGTCGGTCGCGCCGACCGTCCCCTCCAGGCGCTTGCCGTCCGCGAGGACGACCTGGACGGTCTTGAAGTCGCCGGCGACGTGGTCGTTGGTGACGATCGTGTCGCCGGCGATGATCACGCCGCTGCCCTCGCCGCCGCTGACGACGATCGAGACGATCGACGGCTGGACCTCGTCGACGAGGTCGGGGATCGAGAGGTCCGTCGCCTGGTCGGGCCCTGTGGTCGCCTCACCCGTGTTTGTCGCAGTGGTGGACGTCGTCGTGGTCGTTTGCGTCTTCAGCTCGTCGTTGCCGCCGATGCTGCAGCCGGCGAGGGCCAGGACGGCCGCGAGCAGGACGAGTGGACGGAAACGGGACATGAAGCTCGCCTACCCGGCAGGCCGGAATCGAATCAGCCGAGGCGGCCCGAGCTCTCGGTCGCGGCCCGCAGTCCGGCCGCGAGCTCGCGGGTGAGCTGCCCGGGGCGGAGCCGCCAGGCCCAGTTGCCGAGCGCCTCGCCGGGCCGGTTCATCCGCGCCTCGTTCCCGAGCCCGAGCACGTCCTGGGCCGGGAGCATCGAGAGCGCCGCGCGGGAGGAGAGCGTGAGCTCGATCAGGTCCCACGGGTCCTGCTCGGGGAAGTGGCCGAGCAGCGTCTCCGTGTCGTGCGTCGAGCTGTAGACGACCTGGTGTGAGCGGTGGTTCTCCAGCCGGTGCGGGTTGTCCGCGGGGCCGTCGAAAGCCCAGAGGAGCACGACCATCCCGGGGAACTCGAGCTCGTCCCGGAGCTGCTCCACGTCGCGCGTGATCACGCCGAGGTCCTCCGCGATCACCGGAAGTGGCCCCAGCTCGCGCTCCGCCGCCCGGAACATCGCGTCCCCCGGCCCCGGGAGCCAACGCCCCTCGCGGGCGTCGGTCGTCCCGGCCGGGATCGCCCAGAAGGCTGCGAAGCCGCGGAAGTGGTCGATCCGCGTCAGGTCGACGAGCTGGAAGAGGCGGCGCAGCCGCTCGATCCACCAGCGGTGGCCCTCCCGCTCGAGCGCGCCCCAGTCGAAGAGCGGGTTGCCCCAGTGCTGCCCCTCTGGCCCGAGCGGGTCGGGCGGCGCGCCCGCGACGAGTCCTCCGAGGAAGAGCTCCGGGTGAGTGCGGTGGTCGACGCTGTCCCAGGCCGGGTAGATGGGCACGTCGCCGACCAGCCGGACACCCCGCTCAGCCGCGTAGGTGCGAAGGGCGCCCCACTCGCGCTCGAAGCGGACCTGGTCGGCGAGGTCGTTGCCGGCCGCCTCCCAGTCCGGCGCCCAGTAGGCGTTCCGCTCCCGGAAGCCGTCGAGCTCATCGGCGGCGACCTGCGCGTCGGGCTCGGCGAGGAGGCCCACCCAGGCGGCGAACGCCGATGAGGAGGCGTACGGCGAGCCGACGCCGTCCGGGGGCCCGAGGGGCAGAACCTGCCACCAGCGCTGCCCCGCGGCCTCCAGCCAGTCCACGAAGGCGTACGCCTCCGGGCCCAGCCGGCCGCCGGGCAGCGAGGTCGGGTGCAGCACGATGCCGCTGGATCGGTGAAGCTCCATAGTCCCTGTTTACCGTTAAGCCATCGCTGGGAGTTTCGGAAGGGTGCCCTCACTGTCGTCGAAGCAACCGCCGCCGCGGATCCAGGTCCAGAATCTGCGCCCGCAGATCGACTGCGGCCGCTATCCGGCCAAGCAGACCGTGGGCGACCGCGTCGAGGTGACGGCGGACATCTTCAAGGACGGCCACGACCAGCTCCGCGCCGTCGTGCGCTACCGGCGGGCCGGGAGCAGGCGCTGGCTCGAGCGCCCGCTCGAGGCGCTCGGGAACGACGCCTGGGCGGGCACCTTCCAGGTGAGCGAGCTCGGCCGCTGGCAGTTCTCGATCGAGGCCTGGGTCGACCCCTACGCGACCTTCGTCGACGAGCTCGACCGGAAGATCGCCGCCGAGCAGGTCGACCTGACCGGCGAGGTCTCCGAGGGCGAGGCCCTCTTCGGCCCGGGTGAGCTGGAGGACTGGCGCGCCGCCGCGCCGGAGCTCGGGACCAAGAACCGGCCCGGGAAGGCTTGCTCGGCCGTGCTCGAGGTGGACGTCGAGCGGGAGCAGGCCAGGTTCGGCTCCTGGTACGAGCTGTTTCCCCGCTCCTTCGGCGGCTTCGCCGGGGTCGAGCGGCAGATCCCCCGGCTGGCGGAGCTCGGCTTCGACGTCCTCTACCTGCCGCCGATCCACCCGATCGGGACGACGAACCGCAAGGGCAAGAACAACGCGCTCGTCGCCGCGGCAGCTGACGTCGGCAGCCCCTGGGCGATCGGCGGCCCCGAGGGCGGGCACGACGCGATCCATCCCGACCTCGGCACGCTCGCCGACTTCGACCGGCTCGTCGCGGCCGGACAGGAGCACGGCGTCGAGATCGCGCTCGACTTCGCGATCCAGTGCTCGCCCGACCATCCGTGGCTGGAGGAGCATCCCGAGTGGTTCAACCGCCGTCCGGACGGGACGCTCAAGTACGCGGAGAACCCGCCCAAGAAGTATCAGGACATCTACAACGTCAACTTCGACTCGGAGGACTGGCGCGGGCTCTGGGACGCGCTCCGCGACGTCGTCGTCCACTGGTGCGAGCACGGCGTTCGGGCCTTCCGCGTCGACAACCCGCACACGAAGTCGGTCCCGTTCTGGGAGTGGCTGATCGCGGACGTGCGCAGCCGCTTCCCGGAGACGATCTTCCTCGCGGAGGCCTTCACCCGCCCGGCGATGATGCGGACGCTGGCCAAGATCGGGTTCAGCCAGTCGTACACCTACTTCACCTGGAAGAACACGAAGGCGGAGCTCGTGGAGTTCGTCGAGCTGCTGCGCGACTGGTCGGAGACCTACCGGCCGAACTTCTTCGCGAACACGCAGGACATCCTGCACGAGTACCTCGTCGAGGGCGGCCGCCCGGCCTTCGAGGCGCGGCTCGTGCTCGCCGCGACGCTCTCGCCGAGCTACGGGATCTACTCGGGCTACGAGCACTGCGAGAACGTGCCTGTGCGCGCCGGGAGCGAGGAGTACCTCGACTCGGAGAAGTACGAGACGAAGAAGCGGAAGCTCGACGGCCCGCTGCTCCCGCTCGTGGCCAGGCTCAACCAGATCCGCCACGCGGAGCCGGCGCTGCAGCGGTTCGAAAACGTGCGGCTACTCGAGACGGACGGCGAGTACCTGTTCGCGTTCGCCAAGGGCCGGTCGCTCGTCGTCGTCGTCAACCTCGACCCGCATCTCGCCCGTGAGGACGTCGTCCATCTCCCGCCCGCGTTCGGGTTCCCGCCCGAGCTGCCGGTCGAGGACCTGCTGACGGGCGAGAGCTACCGCTGGCGCACCGGCCGCAACTACGTCGGCCTCGGCCCGGGCCAGAGCCACGTGCTCAAGCTGGCGGCTGCGTGAGCGAGCCGGGGCAGTGGTTCGAGTCCAACCCGCTCTGGTTCAAGACAGCGGTCTTCTACGAGATCCACACCCGCGCGTTCTTCGACGGCGACGACGACGGCTCCGGCGACTTCCGCGGCCTCCAGCAGAAGCTCGACTATCTCCAGTGGCTCGGGATCGACTGCATCTGGCTCCTCCCCTTCTATCCCTCGCCGCTCCGCGACGGCGGCTACGACATCGCCGATTTCTACGGGGTCAACCCCGAGTACGGCACCGTCGAGGACTTCCGGGCGCTGATCGAAGCCGCCCACGAGCGGGGGATGCGTGTGATCGTCGACCTCGTGATGAACCACACCTCCTCGGATCACCCGTGGTTCCAGGAGTCGCGCTCCGAGCCGGACGGGCCGAAGGGCGACTGGTACGTCTGGTCGGACACGGACGACCGCTACCAGGACGCGCGGATCATCTTCGTGGACACCGAGGTCTCGAACTGGACGCTCGACCCCGTCCGCGGGCAGTACTACTGGCACCGCTTCTTCAGCCACCAGCCGGATCTCAACTACGAGAACCCGCAGGTGCAGGAGGCGATGCTCGAGGTGCTCCGCTTCTGGCTCGACCTCGGGCTGGACGGGTTCAGGCTCGACGCGGTCCCGTATCTCTTCGAGGAGGAAGGCACCAACTGCGAGAACCTGCCCCGGACGCACGAGTACCTGAAGCGCGTCCGGACCGAGGTTGATGCCCGGTACGCTGACAGGGTCCTCCTCGCAGAAGCCAACCAGTGGCCGGAGGACGTCGTCGCCTACTTCGGGGAGGGAGAGGGGGACGAGTGCCACATGGCGTTCCACTTCCCCGTGATGCCGCGGATGTTCATGGCCGTCCGCCGCGAGGAGGCGCTGCCCATGATCGAGATCCTCGACCGGACACCAGCGATCCCCCGGAACGCCCAGTGGGGCCTGTTCCTGCGCAACCACGACGAGCTGACGCTCGAGATGGTGACGGACGAGGAGCGCGACTACATGTACTCCGAGTACGCGAAGGACCCCCGGATGAAGCTGAACGTGGGGATCCGGCGCCGGCTCGCGCCGCTCCTCGACAACGGCCGCGACGAGATCGAGCTGATGCACGCGATGCTCTTCTCGCTCCCCGGCTCGCCCGTCCTCTACTACGGGGACGAGATCGCGATGGGGGACAACGTCTACCTCGGCGACCGGGACGGCGTCCGCACGCCGATGCAGTGGACGGGCGACCGGAACGGCGGCTTCTCCCGCGCCGACTTCGCCCAGCAGTACCTGCCGCCGCTGATGGACCCCGTCTACGGCTTCCAGGCCGTCAACGTCGAGGCGCAGCTGCGGACGCCGACCTCGCTCCTGCGCTGGCTGCGCCGTTTCATCGAGCTGCGCAAGCAGCATCCGGTCTTCGGGCTCGGCGAGGTGCACGTGCTCCGGCCGGAGAACCCGAAGATCTTCGCGCTGATCCGGTCGTTCTCCGAGGACATCGTCCTCTGCGTCCACAACCTCGCCCGCAGCGCCCAGGCGGTCGAGCTCGACCTCTCGGCCTTCGCCGGCCGCGTCCCCGTCGAGCTCTTCGGCAACACCGCGTTCCCGCCGATCGGCGACCTGCCGTACCTGCTCACGCTCGGCCCGCGCGGCTTCTTCTGGTTCGGGCTCAAGGACCCCGCCGATGAGAGCTAGCGCCCAGCTCCAGGAGCAGATCGAGGCCGGCGACCTGGCCTTCCTCGACGGGCTCGTGCTGCTCGGGACGATCGCGTCGCAGCGCTGGTTCGGCGGCAAGTCACGCGACGTGCTCGACGCCCGCGTCCTCGACGCCGGGATCGCGCCGGGCGGCGCGCCGCTGCTCGGGTTCGCGATCGTCGAGGTGCGCTACGGGCTCCAGACCCATGACCTCTACCACGTCCCGCTCGGCTTCCGGCCCGCCTCGGAGGGGTGGACGGACTCGGCGATCGCCGAGGTGGACGGCTGGACGGTCTACGACGCGATCGCCGACCCCGCGCTCGTCCGCGAGATCGTGGGTCTGATGCGCTCGAACGCGACGCTCCGTTCCGGGGAGGCGTCGATCACGTGCCGCGGCGCCGACGACCTCTCCGAGCGCGCCGGCGAGCTCGCCTCGATCCGGCCGATGGGCGTGGAGCAGTCGAACAGCTCCATCGTCCTCGACGAGACGCTCGCCCTCAAGCTCTACCGCCGGATCGAGCCGGGGATGAACCCCGAGCTGGAGATCCTCCGCTTCCTGACCGATCGCGGCTTCGAGCACATCGCGGCGCTCGAGGGCCTGATCGCCTACGAGGGCCGGCCGCTCGAGACGACGCTCGCGCTGCTCCAGCGCTACATCCCCTCCCGGGGGGACGGCTGGGCGCTCGCGCTCGACTCGCTCGCCGACGACCCCGACTGGCTCCCGGATCACGCCCGCCGGCTCGGCGCGGTCACGGCGCTCCTGCACAACAGCCTCGCGTCCGACCCGTCGGACCCCCACTTCTGCCCGGAGGAGCCGAGCACGGAGTCGCTCGCACTCCTGTCCGCCTCGATCGACGAGGAGATCGAGGCCGCCTTCGCCGCGCTCCCCGACCTGGAGGCGCTGGCTCCGATCGCCGGGCGCAGCGAGGAGGTCCGCGACCGGCTCCGGATCCTGACCCACATCGGCAACGTCGGCAAGCTGATCCGGACGCACGGCGACTACCACCTCGCCCAGGCGCTCTGGACGGACGAGGACGACTGGCTGATCCTGGATTTCGAGGGCGAGCCCGCCCGCAGCGTCCCCGACCGCCGCCGCAAGCGCTCGCCGCTCCGCGACGTCGCCGGGATGCTCCGCTCCTTCGCCTACGCGGCCTCCGCGGCGAAGCTGCAGCGCGGGATCGACCCGCCGGGCGACTGGGAGCTGCGGTGCCGGTCCGAGTTTCTCGCCGGCTACCTGGAGACCGTCGAGGCGGCTCTCCTGCCTGCCGGTGAGCAGGCCATCGGCCGCCTCCTGACCGTGTTCGAGCTCGAGAAGGCGGTCTACGAGCTCCGCTACGAGCTGGACAACCGGCCGGACTGGGTGGGGATCCCCGTCGCCGGGATCGTCCGAATGCTGGAGGAGGAGGTATGAGCTCGAACGCCGTCGAGCTGCTCGGAGACCTCGACCTCCACCTCGTCGGGGAGGGCCGGCACGAGCGGATCTACGAGCGTCTCGGCGCCCATGTCCTCGCCGACGGCGTCGCCTTCGCGGTCTGGGCGCCGAACGCGCGGAAGGTCTCGGTGGTCGGCGACTGGAACGACTGGGACGGCAACGTGCACCCGCTGGAGCCCGTCGGCTCCTCCGGGATCTGGCAGGCGCTCATCCCCGAGGCGCGGGAGGGCCAGTCCTACAAGTTCGAGGTGCAGGGGGCAGACGGGATCCTGCGGCTGAAGGCGGACCCGTTCGCGTTCCGGGCCGAAGTGCCGCCGAAGAGCGCCTCGGTGATCTATCGCTCTACCTACGAGTGGAAGGACGCGGACTGGCTCGGGCGGCGGCGCGCGACCGACCCGCTCCACCGGCCGATGTCCACCTACGAGGTGCACGCCGGCTCGTGGCGGCTCGGGCTTGGCTGGGAGCAAATGTCCGAGCAGCTCGTTGCGTACGCGCAGGAGCTCGAGTTCACCCACGTCGAGCTGCTCCCGATCATGCACCACCCCTTCTCGGGCTCCTGGGGCTACCAGGTGACCGGCTTCTACGCGCCGGAGTCGACGCTGGGCACCCCGGACGAGTGCCGCGCCTTCATCGACGCGCTCCACCAGGCGGGGATCGGGGTGATCCTCGACTGGGTCCCGGCCCACTTCCCCCGCGACGAGTTCGGGCTCGCCTACTTCGACGGGACGGCGCTCTACGAGCACGCCGACCCCCGCCGCGGCGCCCATCCCGACTGGGGCACGCTCGTCTTCAACCTGGGCCGGAACGAGGTGCGGAACTTCCTGCTCGCGAACGCGCTCTACTGGATCCGCGAGTTCCACGCCGACGGCCTCCGGGTCGACGCCGTCGCCTCGATGCTCTACCTCGACTACTCCCGCAAGGAGGGCGTGTGGGTGCCGAACGCGTTCGGCGGGCGCGAGGATCTTGAGGCCGTCTCCTTCCTGAAGGAGCTGAACGAGGTGATCCACGACCGCGAGCCGGGTGTCGTCTCGATCGCGGAGGAGTCGACCGCGTGGCCGGGCGTCTCGCGGCCCACCTACCTCGGCGGGCTCGGTTTCGGCTTCAAGTGGAACATGGGCTGGATGCACGACACGCTCGAGTACTTCACCAAGGAGCCGGTCCACCGCCGCTTCCACCACCACGAGCTGACCTTCTCGCTCGTCTACGCCTGGAACGAGAATTTCGTCCTGCCGCTCTCGCACGACGAGGTCGTGCACGGCAAGCTCTCGCTGCTCGCGAAGATGCCGGGCGACCGCTGGCAGCAGCTCGCCAACCTGCGGGCGCTCTACGGCTACATGTGGGCGCACCCGGGCAAGCAGCTCCTCTTCATGGGCGGCGAGTTCGCCCAGGAGAAGGAGTGGAGCGAGCCGGCGAAGTCGCTGGACTGGCACCTGCTCGAGGACCCCGACCACGCCGGCGTCCAGACGCTCGTCCGCGACCTCAACCGCGTCTACAAGGACGAGCCCGCCCTCTGGGAGGCCGATTTCTCGCACGAGGGCTTCCGCTGGCTCGAGCCGAACGCCTCCGGCGAGAACGTGCTCGCCTTCGCCCGCACCTCCGCGGACGGCCGCTGGCTCGTCTGCATCTGCAACCTCTCTCCGGTCGTCCGGAACGACTGGCGGATCGGCCTCCCGCAGGCCGGCCGCTGGCGGGAGGCGCTGAACACCGACTCCCGCTTCTACGGCGGCTCCGACATGGGTAACGGCCTCGGCCTCGAGGCCGAGGCGGAGCCCTGGCACGGCGTCGACCACTCGGCGACGATGACGCTGCCGCCCCTCGGCGTCGTCTGGCTCGTCCCCGAAAAACCGGCCTGAGCAGACACGTCGGAGTTTGTGTTCTAGGAACACAAGCTTTCTTCCGACCCGCTTGAATGAGCTGTCCGCGGCCCCGCGGGACTTTGTGTTCCAGGAACACAAGCTCGAGGTTGGCGCGGCCTGTTGCCCGATGGCTACGCTCCGGCGGTGAGCGGGCGCCCCAATTCGATCGAGGTGGAGGGGCTCGTCCGCGAGTTCAAGAAAGGGCCCCGCGCGGTGGACGGGATCGACCTGCGCGTCGAGCCAGGCGAGATCTACGGGTTCCTCGGCCCGAACGGCGCCGGCAAGTCCACCACCGTCCTGATGCTGACCACGCTGCTCCCCCCGACCTCGGGGACCGCGCGGGTGGGCGGCTACGACGTCGTCACCCAGGGCCCGCTCGTCCGGAGCACGATCGGCGCCGCCCTCCAGGAGGCGGCTCTCGACGCGATGCTGACTGGGCGCGACCACCTCCGCCTTCAGGCGACGCTCCAGGCGATTCCCCGGGCGGAGCGCAAAGAGCGCGCGAACGAGCTGCTCGAGCGCGTGGGCCTGGTCGAGGCCGCGGATCGCAAGGTTGGCGGCTACTCCGGCGGGATGAAACGGCGGCTCGACCTCGCGCTTGCGCTCGTCCACCGGCCCCGGATCCTCTTCCTCGACGAGCCGACGACCGGGCTCGACCCGCAGAGCCGCACGGCGCTCTGGGACGAGGTCGGCCGGCTCGCGCGGGACGAGGGCGTCACCGTCTTCCTGACCACCCAGTACCTCGAGGAGGCCGACGTGCTCGCCGACCGGGTCGGGATCATCGACCACGGCCGGATCGTCGCCGAGGGCACGCCCGCCTCTCTGAAGGCCGAGATCGGCCTCCCGAGCGTGCACGCGACCCCGAGCGACGACGAGGACCACGACCGGCTCGAGCAGGTGCTCGCCGCGTTCGGCGAGCCGCTCGGCGACGGCTCCCGCGACGTCGTCGTCCGGCTCCGCGACGGCCTGGCCGGGCTGCCCGCGGTCGTGCGCGCCGTGGACGGCGCCGGGCTCACGCTCGCGAGCCTCGAGATCCAGGCCCCGTCGCTCGACGACGTCTTCCTCGCGAAGACCGGCCGCTCGCTCGAGGGCTCGGGCGGCGCCGAGGAGCCCGACGCGTCCGAGCCCACGGCATGAGCAGCCCCGTCTGGCCGCAGGTCGCGGCGCTCGCCCGCCGCTCGGTCGTCCGGACGGCGCGGCAGCCGGCCGCGGTCGTCTTCCCCCTGATCTTCCCGATGCTCCTCCTGCTCGTGAACTCGGGCGGACTGAAGGCGTCGACGAAGCTTCCCGGCTTTCCGACCGACTCGTTCGTCGCCTTCGCGCTCGCGGTCCCCTTCATCCAGGGGGCGCTCTTCTCGACGATGAACGCGGGCACCGATCTCGCGAAGGACATCCAGACGGGTTTCCTGAACCGGCTCTCGCTGACCTCGATGCGCGGCGCCGCGCTGATCGCCGGCCAGCTCGCCGGGGCCGTCGTGCTCGGCGTGATCCAGGCCTGCTTCTACATCGGCGTCGGGCTCGCGATCGGCGTCCACTTCGCCTCGGGCGCGCTCGGGATCCTGGCGCTGCTCGGGTTCTCGGTGGTGATCTCGACCAGCTTCGCGGGGCTGGGCGCGTACCTCGCCCTCCGTACGGGCTCGGGCGAGGCGATCCAGGGTCTCTTCCCGCTCCTCTTCGTTTTCCTCTTCCTCTCCTCGATGAACACGCCCCGGAACCTGATCGGGGTCGACTGGTTCCGGTTCGTCGCGACCGCGAACCCGGTCTCGTACCTGATCGAGTGCGTGCGCAGCCTGATCATCCTCGGCTGGAACGGACAGGCGCTCGCGCTCGGCTTCGGGATCGCCGCGGCGATCGGCGTGGTCTCGATCTCGGCGGCGAGCATCGCGCTCAAGGGCAGGCTGGTGCGCACGTGAGGCTCTGGCCCGTCGCCTCGGGAGTGGCCTGGCGGACGCTGAAGACGGTCTTCACGACGCCGGCGCTCTTCTTCCCGTCCCTGATCTTCCCGCTCTTCTTCTTCACCGCGTTCGCGGGCGGCCTCTCGCAGGTCGCGAAGGTGCCGGGGTTCGACTACGAGCCCGGCTACACCGCGTTCCAGTTCTGCTTCGTGCTCGTCCAGTCGGCCGCGTTCGGCGGTGTCTTCACCGGCTTCGGGATCGCCCGCGACTTCGAGTACGGCTTCGCCCGGCGACTCCTGCTCGCGGCGCCGAACCGGACGGGGATCGTGCTCGGCTACGCCCTCGCGTCGGTCACCCGCTGGACGATCACGGCCGCGATTCTCACGGTGGTCGCCCTGATCGCGGGGATGAACGTCTTCGGCGGCCCGCTCGACCTCCTCGGGCTCTACACGCTGGCGTTCCTGATCAACGTCGCGGGCCTGCTCTGGGCGAGCGGGATCGCGATGCGGTTCCGCTCGATTCAGGCGGGGCCGCTGATGCAGATGCCCGTGTTCATCATCCTCTTCTTCGCGCCGGTCTACGTCCCGCTCAACCTGCTCCAGGGCTGGATCGAGGTCAGTGCCCGGTTGAACCCGCTCACCTACGTGCTCGAGGCGGTCCGGAGCATGCTCGCCGGGAACGAGCTGCACGTGCTGCTCGCGTTCGGTATTGCAGCCGCCCTGATCGCCGGGTTCTCGTTCTGGGCGCTCCGCGGGTTGCGCAGCGCCGAGGCCGCTGGCTAGCCGGGGCGCCAGGTGTAGCTCGGCGGGCCTCGGGTACCGTCAGCGCCGTGCCATCGACCGAACGACACGTGAGGACGAGGACGCTCGGGGCTCTCCCGGGAGGCTCGGGCACGACCGCGTTCACGGTCTGGGCGCCCGCTGCGGGCGCCGTCTCGGTCGAGGTCGGCGGGGCGCGGCACGAGCTCGCCCAGACCGGCGAGGGTGTGTGGGCGGGCGACGCCGAGGCAGGCGCCGGCGACGACTACCGCTTCGTCCTCGACGGTGGCGAGGCCTGGCCGGACCCCTGCTCGCGCTCGCAGCCCGAGGGCGTGCGCGGCCCCTCCCGGATCGTCGATCCGGCCGCGCTCGAGATCGCCGACGGCCCGGGGCTCGCGCTGGAGGAGCTCGTCCTCTACGAGCTGCACGTCGGCACCTTCTCTCCCTCCGGCACCTTCGAGGGGGCGATCCCGCGTCTCGCCGAGCTGCGCGAGCTCGGGGTGACCGCGATCGAGCTGATGCCGGTGGCGACCTTCCCGGGCGAGCGCGGCTGGGGCTACGACGGCCTCTACACCTTCGCGCCGCACCCGGCCTACGGGGGTCCGGAGGGGCTCGCCCGCCTCGTCGACGCCGCTCACCGGACCGGGCTCGGCGTCGTCCTCGACGTCGTCTACAACCACGTCGGCCCCGGGAACGAGGCGCTCCGCGCCTTCGGGCCCTACTTCACGCAGCGCTTCGG